>NZ_JBHFNP010000151.1:0-25926 GCF_041929235.1 Microseira sp. BLCC-F43 | reverse complement strand
TCTAAAAGCTAAAATCTGAAATTCTGGCATCCCAAATCTAAAAGCTAAAATCTGAAATTCTGGCATCCCAAATCTAAAAGCTAAAATCTGAAATTCTGGCATCCCAAATCTAAAAGCTAAAATCTGAAATCTGAAATCCTTAAGAACCGCCTCCGGGTACTCCACGTCTAGGAGGGGAAGGCACTTCATGTCGGCGTCTTTGGGGTGATTTTGGTATCATACCCCGCGCCAAAATTGATATAGTAACAGCATTTCGCTGGGCGGGAGCAAAAAACTCTGTTCCCCTGCTCTCCCGCCGTCGTGCTTCTCTGCTCTCTGATGCTGAGACCATGTATTGGGAAAATTGGGTTAAGGTGGTAATGGGGTTAGCGATGGCGATCGCTGCAACTGCACCGCCTGCGATTAAGCCACCGATTAAATGTATCCTGGAAAAGCTGGTATCCATATCAAACACCCTTAAAAGACGTTTGTATAGTTTGACTATCCCAAGGGGAATCTGCCGTTAGGTAATTTGTGTAATCAATACTCACAGGCGTTGGCGCTTCTGTGCCGTGGCGTACACATCTGTGAATGTGCTTACACAAAAAGCAACAACCCCTCGGTTGGACGACTATAAGTAGAAGAGCAAGGGAATTGAGTATGGTTAAAAAGGATGAGGGATGGCATAAATTAGTCTTACCTCCCTCGTTCTTTCTTTTTCTGTTCCCCTGTTTGAGCATCTCCAGTCGTCTGATAACAGGGTTCATCACTTGGCGCGAAGTCCGGAAGGCAACATGAATCAAGCT
Source organism: Microseira sp. BLCC-F43 (assembly GCF_041929235.1). Taxonomy (NCBI): domain Bacteria; kingdom Bacillati; phylum Cyanobacteriota; class Cyanophyceae; order Aerosakkonematales; family Aerosakkonemataceae; genus Microseira; species Microseira sp. BLCC-F43. The sequence continues at coordinate 25,141 of NZ_JBHFNP010000151.1, read as the reverse complement.
GAGTTTAACAAGGCGTTTGCCAAACTAACCGGAAGACAGCAAGAAGTGTTGCTGAAATTTTTGCAGGGGCAAAAAGATGCAGATGTTGCCAAGGAACTGCATATCACCCAAGATACGGTGAGAAGACACATTGCCAATATTTGCAGGGAATTTGGTTTAAGCGAACCCGGAGACGCTGGTTACTCGCACCGTTCGGATTTGGTGACCTTATTTGTGAAATATAGACCTGAATTATTAAATGCCAGCGAAAGTTACCCCGTCATTACCGGCACCAAAGTCTTACTGAGTTACTATCGCAACCAAGACCCAGATCAGGAGTTAGTCACCGAGTTAGATACTGTCTTACGGGATCGATGCTACGACGTTTTTCCGGCAAATGCGAATCTGCGAATGGCAAAAGATGGGTTGCGGCAAATTTATACCGCCCTCAACACCTGCGATTATTTGCTGCTGTTATTGTCGCCGCTTTCCGCTTGCAGCGAAATGGTGACCGAGGAAGTAGGACTAGCTAAGAGATTACAAAGTTCGCGGGACGATCGCAAGCCTTTAATTATTCCGATTCGGATCAATTGTCCCCTAAATTTGCTCAACCACGATCTGCGCGGTTACCTACAAAAAATGCCGCAAATTGAGTGGCGATCGCCTGATGATACCCCGGCAACGATACAACAAGTTTTGCAGTTAGTAGGCGCAAGTGTTGCAGCGGAAAAAGAAGAATATAGGGGCAGCGGCAGGGTAGGAACTCCAGCTGCATTGAAGATCGTATCGCCTTATGCCGCGACGCCGCACCATCCACCCCAACCAGTAGCGGAACCGGAATTACCCAGGGGACAAGTGGAATTGGCGTCGGCGTTTTACGTCGAACGTCCGGGAATAGACGAAAGGTGTTATGAAGCGATCGGCAAACCGGGTGCGTTAGTTCGGATCAAAGCACCCCGCCAAATGGGCAAAACTTCCCTAATGGCGCGCATTCTCCATCGTGCCGCTGCTTTTGGTTACCGCACCGTACCTTTAAGCTTCCAACTCGCAGATAGTAAAGTATTTACCGACTTAGAACAATTCTTACGCTGGTTTTGTGCCAACGTCGCCCTACAACTGGAATTACCCGATGGATTAGCGTCCCATTGGCACAACATTTATGGTACCAGCATGGCTTGCAAAACTTATTTTGAGCGCTATTTACTCGCCAACGCTCCCAGTCCCCTCGCCTTGGGGTTAGATGAAGTCGATGCCATATTTCGATACCCCGAACTGGCGGCGGATTTTCTAGGCATGTTGCGCGCTTGGCACGAGGAAGCTAAAAATCGGGATATTTGGAAAAAACTGCGCTTGGTCGTCGTCCACTCTACAGAAGTTTACGTACCGATGGATATCAATCAATCCCCGTTTAATGTAGGGTTGCCGATAGAGTTACCAGAATTCCAACCCGCTCAAGTGAAGGATCTGGCAAATAGACACGGGTTGGCTTGGGGGGATTTAGAGGTAATAAAATTAATGGGGATGCTGGGAGGACATCCTTATTTGGTGCGACTGGCACTTTATCACATCACCCGAACTGAAATTACCTTGGAACAACTTCTGCAAACCGCTCCCACCGATGCTGGACTCTACAGCGACCATTTAAGGCGGCATTTGTGGAATTTAGAACGACATTCCGAGTTAGCAGCAGCGCTGAAAAAAGTCGTGGATGCCAATGCTCCCGTGCAATTAGCGTCAATGCAGGGATTTAAGTTACAAAGTATGGGGTTGGTGAACCTACAAGGAAATTATGTCACCCCCCGTTGCGATCTATACCGTCAGTACTTCCGAGTTCGGCTATCATCAAATTAAGTAGTAATACCGAACGCTGCGGCTCTCTCGCCGCCTATCTGGGTGCATAAGTGTGGAAGGGTCAGACATAGTAGGTTATGGATGGAGGTGCGAGTAGCTTCATCCCCATTCCTTCTCGTTCCAGTGGGAGAAGGCAATATAGAGGTGCATTGATGAATTCGGAACCTTCCTCGGCGTATGACTATCAGGTAGGCGGGTGCTTACCCCAGGACTGCCAAACTTACGTCAAAAGACAAGCGGACTTAGACTTTTATCAAGGCATGATGGCGGGAGAGTTTTGCTATGTCCTCAACTCGCGACAAATGGGAAAGTCTAGCTTGCGGGTACAAACGATGCAACGCCTGCGGTTGGAAGGCGTTGCTTGTGCAGTGGTAGACTTGACCTCGATTGGTTGTCGCGATATTACCCCGCAGCAGTGGTATGCCAGTATTATCGGGACTTTGGCGGATGGTTTTCATCTTTCAGATAAAATAGATATTGTTAGTTGGTGGCGCGAGCGCGAGATTTTCTCCCCCGTCCAACGCCTCGATGAGTTTATCGGTAAGGTACTGCTGAAAGAAATTCCGCAAAATCTGGCTATCTTCGTCGATGAAATTGATAGCGTTAAACGACTCAATTTCCCAGTCGATGATTTTTTTGCCTTAATTAAATCTTGCTACAACAAACGGGCGGATCGTCCGGAATATCGGCGTCTCGCTTTTGCTTTGTTGGGCGTGGCGACGCCAAGCGAGTTAATTCAAGATGCCAATCGCACGCCTTTTGATATTGGTCGCGCCATCGATTTAACCGGATTTCAACTGCACGAAAGCTTGCCGTTAGCTAAAGGATTAGCGCGTAAAACTAGCAACCCTTTAGCCGTCTTGAAAGCGATTTTAGATTGGACGGGTGGCAAGCCGTTTCTCGTGCAAAAACTTTGTAAACTAGCGATGGGGGAAAATTCTCCGATTCGGGAAGGGAGGGAAGCTGAATGGGTAGAGGAGTTGGTGCGCACGCGCATCGTTGAAAATTGGGAATCCCAAGACGAACCCGAACACTTGCGAACCATCCGCGAGCGCCTTTTGCATCGCAACGCTAGCACCGTTAAGCTGTTAAAACTTTATCAGCAAATTTTAGAGCGGCGCGAAATCCCAGCTGACGACACTCCCGAAAAAATGGAATTGCGACTATCGGGATTAGTCGTTAAACACCAAGGTAAATTAAAAGTTTACAATCAAATTTACCAATTAATTTTTAATCAAAGCTGGGTGCATCAGGAACTAGAAAAACTACAACCTCAGCCAGACCCCCCCATGCGCGAACCGACTAACAGCGATGAACAGCTCCTCTACGACCACCTACTCGAATTATCAAAAAGAAAGTCACCCAGAGAGTTACTTGAACGGTTTAACAAGTTATTTATTGACGGCATGGGCTATCCCGAATCGGAAGTGGAAGCTGCCCTTTATAGAATTATAGCATTTTTAAACCAAGAGTCAAAATTTAACTATTTTCTCAATCGTTGCTGCTATATTCTGATCAACCGCTGGCAAGCCAATCCTAAATATAAAGATGCCGTTGCCGATTTGGTAGCATTATTGGAGCATGGGGCTTCTAGGTATAAGCAAAAAGCCTCTCCTTCGCGGGTTGTTAGACGCTTGCAGGAATTGGTTTATTTGTTTACCCAAAGCGACGAATATCAAATTCTCAAACGCTTGTTACCAGTTGTAGAGATCAACTATAATCTACATACCCCAGAAGCCAATCAACCCTTAAGTCAATTAATTTATCGGTATCCTTATTTGTATAGTCATTATTTGCTGCCGGAAGACAGTTCTTACGAACATCGACAAATGATCCGGCAAATTCAAGAAAAAAATCGGCAGCAATTTGAAAATAAGCTTTCTGAATATATCCCTCACCTGCTCAAGCGAGTTCAACAGGCTCCCAAAACAAATTTACATAAACCCCGGAGCAATACTTTTGGAGATATTATCCTCAATCCTTCCTACCAACCTGAGATCGTTATTTCCAAATCGGCAGATCTGAAACAAAGCCTGCCAAATCCTACGCTTTTAACCGACGAAGAACTTTACTTTGCCATCAGGGAATTCGTTGGAAAAGTAGAACAAACCTACACTTATCAAGACTTAGCAAATATTTTCCTGAGTCGCCATACTATAACAAGAACCTATCGAGACTTCAAAGCCGATTTATACCAATATTTGATTGCATCGGTCGATGCGAAATATGGGAAGCATCAATTTAACCAACGCTTGTACAATTTCTTAAAAAACACATTAACCGAAAACGACAATAAAAAAATAGACGAGCTTTTAATTATGCGGACTTGCAGTCAATTATTTAATTTTTTAGTCACCAGTCCTCCAGATCCTGACTATTTATACTTTTTCGATATGTTGAATAACCTGGGAACGATCAAAACGGTGGGTTTATTACTCAAAATTGCCTTGCTTTCCGGCAAGGTAAAACCACATTTAGAAAAGCGATTTTCAATTTTGTTCTCTTACTATGAAACCCAAGCTTTCAAGGAAATTGGCTGGCTAGTACACTCTCTAGAAAACTTAAATATTGCTTTATTGACAAACTTTGGAACTGTAGATATATCCTCAATTAAAAAGAATATTATTTGAGCGATTAATTTATCTCATGCATAGCAGCTAATAGCTAATAGCTAATGGCTAATGTGGGTAAAAATCCTATATTAGCAATTACAGCGGATTGCTTTTCGAGTGAGGGAAAGCCTTGCGGTGTACCTCATCCGCCTGCAATCTGCTATAGTTCACTCGCAATCTATTGAACAATCGCATCTGATTTTGTAGTCTGACTGCTGCAAGCGGGAGATAGCTTCTTTTTCTGAAAGTTGCTGGGTAAAGTACCCGTAAACAATATCGTCGAATAATTCATGCACAACTGAATTGGCTCGTTTTAAACGAGACTTGTAGTCAAGACAAACAGATTCTTTGCGGATTTGTTGGCGAATGCCTTCATCGTCATATCGCTTTGTTTGATTGTAATTCCCGATCTCGCGCATCCAAGTTGTGTGTAAAGTTAGTGCCAAATTCAAGGGTTTACAACCAGATGGAGCGAGTAAACGATAGATGGGTTTGTTTTGAAAATCATCGGCATGAAACACCCAAAATTCATCGCAGGGTTCCTCTTCGTTGTCTAAATTATCAGCCAATACAACGCAGACAATAAAGCCGTGGGTAGATGGATCTGCTCCTTCAGGTAATGGCTCAGAACTGGGAACAAACTGAGGCGAAGAAACAAAGTAACCCCGTGGAAACTGAAAGGAATCTGCGACAGTCATTGTTTTAGTATCCAGCCGCACCAAAGTCAGAGGTTTATCGTCTGAAGGTAAATCTTCAATCGGAATTGTTCTCGATTCTCTCGATTTATAAGCATCGTAAATTCGCTGGGGAATCAGTTCCCAAGAAAATCCCCAACACAGCCAGTAAAGATTCTTGATTTGTGTTTCTGAATTATTAGCATCATCGCGACTTAGTTCTCTATGGGTATAAATTGATGGCGACCAAGTAAAGCCAGAATCTCGAATTGTCTGAATGTTCTCGATCTCGCCAGTATTGCCATCAATTGCGTACTTGGCTAAACATCCCAAATCTGTCGTACTAACTTGCATTCCTTCTAAGTCGCAGCGCAAATTGTGTTTGTTAGCAACTGAGAGATCGTATCTTGTAATCCACTCGGTTACATCCCAGCCATTAATATGACCGACGTGAAGTGTAATTTTGCCATCTGGATTGTTGTAATCGGCAGCAAAGTGGGAGATTTCGTGAGGCAAAATAACTTGCAAAGCTGGTAATGTCGTAGGTTCTGTATCTGCCGTACAAGCTGGATATTTCTCTAAATCTGAACGCTTGACGATGTAAATAATTCCATTGGGTAGAGGAGGAATTCCCCGCAAGAAATTGCCATAGATCCACGCACCCAGCGACCAGAATTTTTGAAATAGTTTTAGTTTGAGAAACCCGAAAAGGAATGGTGAAAAGATTTGGGAAAACTCCATTTTGAAGGCGATGTCAGCCAGAATGATGAAGTCTTCGGTTATTGCGAGTTGATGGAGTGACTGTTCAACGATGACGGGTTTTCCTTTTTGCTGACCATTTGCTAGAATTAATCGCCATCGTTTCAGTTCTGGTTCTGAGAATTCGGTTTCTGGATCGAAGGTGTAGTAAATTAAGTCAGTAAAGCGTCCAAACTGCTCTTTGGCGGTGGCTTCTCCTCTGAAAATATGATTGATTTTGTCAAATAACCAATTCACTGGTTTGCGGTATAATCCGTTATATCCAGTTGAATAGTTGGTAGTCAAAAAGCCATTGATGGTAGAGCCGTAAATATTATTAGCTTTTTTGGTGTCGGCAACTGGATGGGCTGCATTAATGTAAACATCAAAGGGATAACTACCAGCAAACTTAGCGACTAATCGAGAAACAATTGGGAATATTCCCAGCCAACAGCTTGCTTTACCGATGGGTGCGAGTAATTCTAGGGAGTTGGGATCGACTTCATAAGGACGACCTGCATCAATTGTTACTATTAAGCGATCGCCTACTTTCAAAAAAGCAGTATTCAGTTGATTTCTGCCACCCAAAAGGATACTAAAACGGCTCGGTCCCCCATTCCGAAATGCTGCAAAAAAAGAAAATATCCGATGTTTCTTGGCAAATTCCGTTTGAGGTTGCCAAACTGCTCGATTGCTGTCTCCAGCAGTTGCTAAATCGGCATAATAGCAAGGAGTTTTGGCAATTCTGGTTTTGAGAATCGCCTGACCTCGTTCAAATCCCAAGCGATAAATCATGCCATCGCCTGTATAAAGTTGCGTACCGTCTTCTTGGGGGCGATCTTGAGCCTGAAACAGCGCACCAACGGTGAAAATATAACCTTGCAATCCCGCTGGTAATTCATTAGTATCTTGTGCAATTAGTTCCCAATCTCCGTTACTATTCTTGACATACTGGCGAACCATCAACGGCAGATCGGTAATTTCGTCCCGAATGGTTTTGATGACAGATCGAGGAACAAAAAACTTTCTAGAAGGTTCGCCGACAAAATGAGCTGGCAGATGTTTCATATCGCCCCAAGTTCCTTTAACATTGTTTCTTGAGCCAGAGTTAACCCAGTTACTCCAGCAATTTGCATCCCTTCATAGGGACGTTTGGGTTTCAGTGTAGTGATACAACTTCCAGTCTCAAGATTCCAAATCCGGACAGATTCATCTTCGCTTGCGCTAATAAGTTTTTGATTGTCTGGACTAATTGCAACTGTCCAGATCCAGTTTGTATGACCTGTTAAAGTATGTAAACATTGTCCTGTGTGACTGTCCCAAATTTTGATCGCGCGATCGCACCCCCCACTAGCAACTGTACGATTATCGGGTAAAAAAGCCGCGCCCATTACCCAGCTTGCATGTCCTTCCAGCGTTTGTAAGCATTCCCCCGTACCGACATCCCAAATTTTTAATGTCCCATCCACACTCGCACTGAGCAATCGATTACCATCAGCATTAAATGTTACCGTTCCCACTCTTCCAGTGTGTCCAGTTAGAGTATTGCAGCAATTTCCCTCAGTAATATTCCACAGTTTGATAGTACAATCGTCACTACCGCTGGCGAGGATTTCGCCATTGGGATGGAATGCTAGGGTGGGAATGCGATCGCTATGTCCTAAAAGTACCTTTAAGCAAGTTTTATTCTCAATATCCCACAGTCTAATTGTTTGGTCGAAACTGCTACTAGCTAAGATCCCCCCTAGCCCCCCTTGCAAAGGGGGGAACTTTGGATCGTAGCCCTCCCCTCGTTCCCAGGCAGAGCCGTGGGAACGAGGGGGGGTTGGATCTTCGCCCCCCTTGGTAAGGGGGGTTGGGGGGATCGGACTAAATGCCAGTCCCCATACTTCGTTGCTGTGTCCTTGCAAAACAGCAATACATTGCCCAATTCGCCAATTCCAAACTTTAACAATTGAGTCGTGTCCGCCGCTAGCAAGCAATTCACTATTGGGATGGAAAGCGATAGAAGAAATACCTCCAGTATGAGCTGGCAATTCTTGCAGACACTGATAACTATTGCTATGCCAAATCCGCAGAGTTTTGTCCTTGTGACCTGTGGCAATAACTTCACCATTAGGACTAAATATAGCAGAGCGTACCCAGTTTGAATATCCAGTCATTGTTGTGATGCGACGACCGCTTTCTACATCCCACAATCCAATCGTTTGATCTTCTGCACCAGTGGCAATTGTTCTGCCATCAGGACTGAATGCGACTCGCCAAATTTGAATCCCATGTCCTCCTAAAGTTCGCAGACATTCGCCTGCGATCGCATCCCAAAGTTTGACGGTGCAATCGACGCTGCAACTAGCAATTAACTGGCTGTCTGGACTCCAGTCTACACCCCAGATCCATCCAGTATGTCCCTCTAAAACCCTGATGCACTTCCAGTCTGCGACGCGCCAAATGCGGATCGTGCGATCGCAACTAGGACTAGCCAACCATTTTCCATCGGGACTAAAACCGAGTCCAGTCACCCAGTGGTTATGTTCGGTAAGTGTATGCAAACAAGTACCGCTATCAACATCCCAAATGCGGATTGTATTGTCAAAACTACCCGTTGCTAAAAATTTACCGCAGGGACTAAAGCTAGAACGTATAACTGCTGAAGAGTGTCCTGACAAAATTCGCAAACAGTTGCCATTCTCTACACTCCATAAACGAATTGTACCGTCATGGCTAGTGCTGGCAATTAGCTGACCATCTGGACTAAACGCGCTACCATATACATTGCCTGTATGACCGCGCAGAACATTTTTACACACACCTTTAGATAAATCCCAAACTCTTAAAGTGCCATCATCGCTAGCAGAAGCGAGAAGTTTACCTTCTGGGTGGAAAGCAATGCAGCGCACCCAATTGGTGTGTCCTTGCAGTGTTAAAATCCGCTGTTTATTGGCAACTTCCCACAGTTGAATCTCGCAGTTTGTACTACTTGTGGCTAGCGTTTTTCCATCCGGACTAAACCGAACCGCTAGAATACCCCCAAAAGTCTGCGCGAACAATGAATGGATAAACTCTGAGTGAGAAAAGTTTACGTCATGTAAATTCATGTCTTGTAGAAATGCCTGCCGGATTGTTAATTCTGAAAAATCGTATCCGGCAATATCTAGCCCTAAATAGCGATACAGATTGAGCAAATTTCCAGCCGCATAGCCTAGCCTGAATTCATCCTCATTCCGAATTTTGTGCAGTAAAGCATCTAGTTTTTTACGGATGTTTGCTTCTGTCCTGAAATCCGATCGCAATCCTGAGATAATGGGATTGACAATTAGCCTAAATTGTGATTCTCTCACAAAGTCTTTTGACTGAGTTTTAATCAGCGCAAATTTGTGGAGAAGCGATATTTCTTCGGTTTTGATTTCCGCTTGTACTTGCTCGAGCAGTCGATTAGTCACGTACTCCATGATGACAGGTTGCTGTGTAAAGCTACTCGACTGCTTTTCGCTCAAAGAACGACGCTGTAGAGATTCAATCGCTTCCAGCAGTTCCCGCATTGTTACAGAGGGAAAAATATTTTCCCTGAGAGCTTGAAAAGAAGTCAATTCGCGATCAATTGCTAACCAGTACATCACCTGAAATTCTACAGGAGATAGACGCGCAAACTGTTCGCCCAGAAGCTTCCAGATATCTCCAAACAGAATATTTTCTTGTTTGATAAATTCAGCAATATTGTTATCAAATATGTCAGTAATTGTCGTGTAAATTACTTTTAATGCCAATGGATTACCGCTGTATCGCTCAACGAGGGGCTTCAATTCGGTTAGAGATCCAGAGTATCCTTTGGTTGCAAAAATCTTATATCCTTCTTGTTCGCTTAAACCGTTTAAAGGAAGCGATCGCACAGATAACCTCTCACCCTCCATCTGCACCAATTCACTGGGCTTTTCCCTACTGGTTAGCACTACACAACTTTGATGCTGGGTTTCTCCTATACACTTGAAGAGATATCCGTACCCTTCATACCCGCTTTTGTACTCTCCGACGCAGGTACTTTCTTTAAGAATTGATTCGCAATTATCTAGAACAATTAAACACCGATGTTGACGCAGGTAGTCTAAAAAACGCGATACTATTCCATATTCGGTTGCAGGTAGGTTAAATTCCTGGGGTGGAGTAAAGAACTGAATTAACTCAGTCAGTATTTCCTCTAGAGGTGGGGAGTTGCGGAGACTTCGCCAAACAACATATTCAAAATTGTCTGCGATTTCACTGGCAAATTTAGCAGATAAAGCAGTTTTACCAATTCCTCCTACTCCTAATATTGCTACTAACCTACACTGATCTTGAAGAATCCATTGTTCTAAAGTAGCAATTTCCTGCTGCCTGCCGTAGAAGAGAGAAACATCTGGCGCTTCTCCCAAATCCTTGCGACTTCTAACAATCTCCAGGTGTGACACCTCGTTCCCAGGCTCAGCCTGGGAACGAGATTTTAGAGGCTCTGCCTCGCTATCGGGTGTGCCATTCTTCTTGGATTCCAACTCATATAGGGAAGTATCAAGACCTACTTCAGCAATTTCTTTCCAGTTCAACGACAGCTTCTGGCAAATTTCCTCAAAAATTGCCCGATCCACAGGTTTTCCGGTTAAAAAATTGCTAACTGTACAGCGCGCTACTTTCACGTCTTCAGCTAGCGCGCGCTGACTGGGAAAACCATGCCGTCGCACAGCTAGTTTTATCTTGCCGATATATTCACTACGAACCTTAAGCGATCGCGACATAACGTTCTCTTAACCATAGTTAAATTCTATACCGGGAAAACAGAACAGAAGTCAGAGCAACTCAGTAATTCTCAAGCTTGAACTCGGTTAACGGGGAGATTTGATCAAAACATCAACTAAGAAAGCAATCAAAGTTATGGTTATTAACAGAAAGTTCACCGTTAAGCGATCGCTCGTTTTCCTCACAGGTTTAGTGCTAGGAGCCACACCACTGTGTCTAATAGAAAAACCTGCTTTCGCTGGTTGTGGCTGGGGTGACATTACCTGCGATCCACGCAATTGGGACAGATTACCAATTCCGATTCCTGGATCGTCGGGTGGCTCAACCGGAGCATGTACTCAATCTGTCATCCCACCACGTTACAGAGAGTTTACTCTTCGTAATAATACGCAAAATCGGATTAATTTCAGAATCAATAATCAGGAATTTGCTTTAGCACCAGGACAAGGCGCAACCTACAAGACACAAATTACCACTGGTAGCTCTGATGGCTGTGGCGGTGGCGGTCGATCTTTGGGAAACCCAGTGGTTTCGTTTGATGATGACTATAGTCCAGGATTCCAACGCGGAGCCTATCAGATACCGGAAAATCGTGGATATTATTTTGCCACTTTTAACAATGGCAGAAGGATTGGATTCTATCCCCAATGATTAAACCGAATCATATGATGTCCGTTGAATTGCCCATAATAAAAAAACATCACTCTGTCGTTGCGTAGGGACACGGCATCATAGATATATCGGACAAACAGATAACTTTGATCGTGCCGTGTCCCGGCGTCTTTTTATGGGTAATCTTAAGGACATGATATCACCAGGGATCAAGGGTGTAGATGGAGACGCAAATCACCTTTGTTTCTCGGAAAAATCGTTGATTTGGCAACGAAAATATGGGCAAAAACAAAGGTGATACGATCTTCGCCTCTGCAAGTTGAAAATACTTGAGAAAAGTCACTAAAATTTTTCTCAATCAAAGAGCGATATGCCTTTGGCATATCGCTCTCTCACCATCTACCAAATTTGATATTTTTAGCGATGCTAATCCGACAACCTAGCTAACAGTTCCTCATCGGATAATTGCGGCAACTGTTGCAGCAATAACGTTAACTCTTCTGCCGACAATGCCAGTAAATTTTGCACCAGAACCGGCAGGCGTTCTCCCAATTCCCCAAACCGCATTCTCAACACATTTTCTGCTAGCAATTGTCTGGCTTGCTGCATTCCTTGTTCGTCAACATTCAGCGCAGATAATTGCAAAAACAACATCGTAAATTCGGCAGCAGGTAAAGCCGATACTCGAGTTAAAAAAGCAGCCAAAACCCCATCTAATTCACCAAACCGCACCAAGAAGAAGCTTTCTAAAATCGATCGCTGTCCTTCTTGTATACCTTCTTGTCTGCCTTCTTGTATACCTTCTTGTCTGCCTTCTTGCCTGCCTTCTTGCCTGCCTTCTTGTTTTGCTGCTTCTAATTTCTGTTGAAATAAGGGTGTTATTGCCATAACTAACTCCCGATCTTCTGCCTCTAATTGCTGTTCAGTATTTACCGCTAAGCCTGATTGCAGTTTGTACAACAATTCTAGCGCGATCGCGCGGATTGGATTATCCACCTCTAAACCACTCAACTGTGCGATGGCTCGCTCCTGCACCCTCCCCCTACCTAAGATTCTCAGCCACAAGGTTGCTTCTGTTTCCGGCAGTTGATGGATAACCACAATTGCCGTCCGCAAATATTCCCCTAAAAAATAGATTCCCCTGGGCCAGTTTTCTTCGTCTGGTGTGGCATGAAACCCATTCAGCAAGGTTTCCGATGCTGTGGGAGTCAAAATCCATAGTTTGGGTAAATCTGCTTCCTCGCAACGAGTATTTTCTCCTCTCGATCTACGTTCTAATTCCGCTCGCACGTCTAATAATTTGCTCAAGCAACTACAAACCTCCCCCACACTAACCGGATTGCGAAACGGTTCAAACAGGGCGGTTGCGATCGCCATTTTTCCTAATATCCCCAGCATTTCCACATAATCGGGTGCAGCAATTGATGGAGTAAAGTAAACATCAATCTCGCGCACTTCGGAAGCTACATCACGACTCGCGGTAACTTGTCCTATCGGCGATAGTAGTTCCGATAAATAATCTTTAGCAAACTGGTCGTAAATGAATCGCGTCATGACTGGCGCTGTAATTTAATTATTCACAATAATAGCATATTTATTATCAATAATTTTAAACTCAAATTAAATAAAATATGATTTTTCATCAATTACTAACCCAAGTTGCTAGTTATAAAAGCGATCCCCCCAACCCCCCTTCCCAAGGGGGGCGGTAGAGTGCTTAACGTAAATTCCCCCCCCTTAATAAGGGGGGCTGGGGGGGATCTAAAACCAAGATTCCATAACTAGCAACTTGAGTTACTACTGGCAATCGTTAATTGTCAATAGGGCAAAATCCAATTACCAATTACCAATTACCAATTACCAATTATTGTCTTTTTTGCCTGTAGGAAACTCAACAACTGAGAAGGCAGAACAAAAGTCAGATCAACTCAGTCATTCTCAGGCTTGAACTCAGTCAAGGGCGAGTTTAGATGAAATTATCCAACTCACAGGAAGTGAGACTAATAACAAGGTTACAAATCCTATGAAGATTTCTCAAAATTGTGTAGACTTAATTAAAAAATGGGAAGGGCTGTATTTATATGCCTACAAAGATCCAGTCGGGATACCAACCATAGGATATGGAACGATTCGATATCCGAATGGGCAAAAGGTGCAGATGGGTGACACAATCACAGAACAGGAAGCCGAAGCTTTTCTGCAATTAGAATGCGATGAAGTAGCTGAAAAAGTCTCTAAGTTAGTCAGCGGCATTTCGCTTAACCAAAATCAGTTTGATGCGCTGGTATCGCTCTGCTATAACATCGGTACTGGAGCATTTGAAGATAGTACCCTTTTGCGAGAACTCAAAGCTAATAACTTTGCCAATGCAGCTAAAGAGTTCGATCGCTGGGTTAAAGGAACGAAAAACGGTCAATTGGTAACGCTTCCGGGTTTGGTTAACCGAAGAAAAGAAGAGCGATCGCTGTTTGAGAAATCAGGTGGACAAGGAACCCCGATTGACACCGAAACATCTCCACAAGACAAGGTAACCTGGCTGGAAGGATATCGAGATGGTGAGAAAAATGTTATCGTCGCTCGCAATGGTTCTGAAGTTATAGAGATATTGTCTCTGGAAAGTTTTCTCAAGGACGATTTAATTGCTGTATTACAGCAATATAAAAATGCTCTAAACTTCCACTTTGCGCCTAATGGTAAGACAATTCCTAGCGGCGATCGCATTGTAGTTGCCACTAAAGAAAAGTCAATCTTGAAGGTAATCGATCCACCGCCTTTGAGTCGTCTGTTAGTTCTTGATACTGAAGGCGATGATGTGAAAAAGCTCCAAGAACGCTTAAACGATCTTGGTTATGACGCTGGTAAAGTTGATGGAATTTTTGGCAAGAAAACCGACACAGCCGTTAAAGAATTTCAAGCCGATTACTTTGGTGCCGCTGAAGCTGATGGTAAAGTTGGCCCTATTACATGGAAGAAATTGTGGGGAGATGCGAATCCTACTCTTCCACCTCCAACTAAACCTGTTCCTGGTAAGAATTACCTGCGATTGACTAAGACTCAGCGCAAAGATCGTTACGGTTGTTACGTATTAAACTTGCAGTATTTCAAGGATGGAGAATTTAAAGATGCGATAGAAGTTTGCTCCGGACAACCTAAGAAACAATTCTTCCGCATAGGTCGTAAGAGTATTGCAGGTTCAGCCGAACCCTTACCCGAAGGTAAATGGTTTATCCATGATATTCGTTGGGCTGGTGGTAAAGATAACTATGATGGCAAAATCCATGCAAGTGGGATTGGTCCGGTAACAATTCCGCTTGACTACATTGGTCCCGATAAAACTCGACGTAGTGCGATTGAAATTCATATCGATTGGAATCGAAATACCTGGCCTGGGACTGTTGGTTGCATTGGGGTTTACACAAAAGCAGACTACAAGCGATTGGTGAATTGGTTACGAGACACCGATCCCCGCGATCTGTTCGTTGATTGGGGACTTGGAACTTGTCCGAAACCGTAAAAGATTGATTCTCGGCTTGTTGTTGCGGAAAGTAGAGTGCGATCGCTCATGATTTACTAGCAGTAAGCAGGGGCGATCGCAACTCGTAACTTGGTCATCTCGTCACCATAGAACAAGAGATGAGGGTAAAAAATGGGATGAACAAATCTTGGTGTCCGACGGTATTTTTTTTAATTTGTTCCTACGACCGATCGATCGAGGTATTCTTGAGCGGGCAAAAAGCTCTTGAATACTTCGCGGCAAAAGTCAGGTATTAAATCACACCAAGTGCTGCAACCGTAGTGCAAAATGGAAAAATTATATACAATATCGCTCTGGTTGCCATGAAACGTTTTCCCTTTCCCCTGCGTTTCTCAATACCGATCATTCTGGTAGTGTTCAGCAGCTTGCTGGGTTTGTTTTCTTTTTACCGGGAAGTATCCCTGTCTGCCTCCCGTGAAGAAGAAGAGGTAATCGACGAGATCCAGTTATTGGGGAATCAAATCTCAAGTATATTGGAATACTTGTACCGCACAGAAGACGCCAAGAAAGCGGAAATCGTTATCAACAGAATGAAGAACGACCCAAAGCTGCGGTTGGTTTTTCTGTGCGATCAAAACAACCGCATCATCGCAGCAAACCATGACTCACTGCAAAATCGCTTAGTCAGTGACACGCTAGCGGCGAACAGCTTGCCAGCATTCTCACAAGTGCGCCAGAAGATGTCAGTCAGGGTCATAGTTTCCTCTGACAGACAAAGCTTGCGGGCAATCTATCCGATTAGGTTGGCGGCGGCACCTGGTAAACAGAGTTTATCCCCAGTCGGCATTTTCTTGATGGAGTATGACCTTTCGGTGGAAAAAGATGAGGCTGCTGAAGATGCCCTCAAGCCAACGATAGAATCTATGGTGGCGATCGCTCTCGGTTGCATCGCGGTCTGGTGCTTTTTTAACAAAAATTTAACAAAGCGAGCGGCTAGATTGGTCGCAACCAGCAACAGTTTAGCGCGAGGAAATTTTAACACTCGGGCTGGATTAAAAGGGTCTGATGAATTAGCTCAAATAGCAGCAGCTTTTGACCAAATGGCTGACCAAATTCAGACAGAAACCGAAGCATTACAAGAGAGCGAGAAACGATTCCGTCAATTGGCAGAAAATATGCGCGCAGTCGTCTGGATGTGCAACCCCGAAGGCAGCCAGGTAATTTACGTCAGCAATGCCTATGAGAAAATTTGGGGTCGTTCCTGCGAATCTTTATATGCCTCAGTTGAGACTTGGTTTGATGCGATTTATTCAGAAGACCGCGATCGCGTGATTGCTACTATAGCTAAAATGGCTGAAGGAGGCTACGACGAAGAGTATCGCATTGTGCGACTTGATGGAGAAATTCGTTGGATTCGCGATCGCGCTTTCCCGATCCAAAACGAAGCCGGTGAAATTTACCGCATTGCTGGAATTGCCGAAGATATTAGCGATCGCAAGCAAGCAGAGATGGAACTGCAACAAGCCAAGGAAGCCGCCCTTGCAGCCAACCGCGCCAAAAGCCAATTTCTCGCCAACATGAGCCACGAACTGAGAACGCCACTAAACGCGATTTTGGGTTTTGCCCAAATCATGCAGCGCGATGCTTCCCTCACTCGAGAATATGGGCAATATATCAACATTATTAACGACAGCGGTCAGCACTTGTTGACATTAATCAATGACGTGCTGGAAATGTCCAAAATTGAAGCAGGTCGGGTAAAGCTGAATCAAAATAGCTTTGACTTGTATCGAATGCTAGATAGTCTGGAAGATATATTACGTCCCAAAGCCACAGCCAAGCAACTAATTCTGATTTTTGAGCGGGCAACATCAGTTCCCCAGTACGTAACCTGTGACGAAAGTAAGTTGCGGCAAGTCTTGATTAATCTAGTGGACAATGCCATCAAATTTACCGCAGTCGGTAGCGTTACCTTGCGAGCGAAAATAGGTAAAGTGGAAGAAATTACCAATTACCCATTACCCATTACCAATTACCAATTATTATTTGAAGTCGAAGACACAGGTTGTGGCATGGGGCCTGAGGAGATGAAAAACTTATTTAAGCCGTTTGTGCAAACTCGGACAGGTCAAAAATCTCTTGAAGGCACAGGTTTGGGGTTATCGATTAGTCGCAAATTTGTCAACTTGATGGGCGGGGATATTACCGTCAGCAGTACCCTAGGAAAGGGAAGTGCATTCAAGTTTGATATCAGCGCAATTCAGGCTCAAATGACTGACTTGCCAGACCAACCCCAAACCCCTCCTGTGATTGGTTTGGCACCCAACCAACCTGTATATCGCTTGCTGATTGTGGAAGATCAATGGGAAAACAGCCTGCTTTTGGTGAAGCTGCTGACATCGGTGGGTTTTGAAGTTAAGGAAGCCAGAAATGGGCAAGACGGAGTGGAACTGTGGCAGGAATGGGAACCGCATTTGATTTTTATGGATATGCAAATGCCTGTGATGAATGGGTATGAAGCCACCCAGAAAATCAAAGCCACCGCTAAGGGACAAGCGACAGTTATTATTGCGGTCACTGGGTTTGCCTTTGAGGAGAATCGTGCAGCTATCTTATCAATCGGTTGCGATGATTTTGTCAGCAAACCATTGCAACAGGATGTCATTTTTGCCAAGATAGCCGAGCATTTGGGAGTCCGTTATATCTACCTTGAACCTAATCGAGGCAGTAGCGATTCATCCCCTCCTTCTGAATTAACCCGTGCCGATTTAGCCGTGATGCCAGATGAATGGATCGCCAAACTGTATCAAGCTACGATTAAGTGCGACGATAACTGCATGTTGCAACTGCTTGAGGAAATCCCAACAGAATATACAAACCTGAAAACTGCTTTGACCGATCTAGTCGATGAGTTTGAATTTGAAAAGATTGTAGAACTGACAGCACCGAGTGATTAGCGATCGCCACCTGGCAACAAGACCAGGACTTACGCAACGTCTCTATATGTAGGGTGCGTTAACGCAGTGTAATATCATGTCCGGTTCTTCACCCATAGTTAGGAATGACTTGGGAGAACGGTGACACGGTGACGGGTCGAGATTTTTATTAAGGGTAATCGACCGGACATGATATAACCCACCATCTCCACCATATATATTAATGTTATAAAATCGGTGTTCCCATCTGATTCACTTGCTTGTGATATCCGTTAGTTTCTGTTAGCGGCGTCCCCGTATTGTACGATTGTGCAGATAGGATCATAGCCATTGCTAGAGGTTCTAAAGCTTTAGCCCATCTGTCCGTTATCCACTGTTTCTCTTCCAAAGTGGGGTTAGTGGCTAACCGCTGAACTTCAGCCAAAACAACTGCTGGTAGTTGTTCGTAGAAACTCCTGGCTAATTCAGTACCCACCTGATTCAGCAACATTTGTAGTAAAGCATCGCTGCTTGTTGCACTATTAGCCGCGTTGAGCTTTACATAGTTGGCAACGTTATTATTTACATCACCTTTATTACCGGCAGCTACTGGTCTGGTGGCTTCTACAGGGGGGGTTCGCTCATTCTCCAAGGGGGTTGAAACTTGATTTTGATCGCGGTCTTCTACAGTCGAATTCGCACCATAAGCGACACCTTTCACTGTGTTTTCTGCACCTTCAATAATCGTGGATTTAACATTTTCAGCTGCTTCTTTTACCGCGTCCACTGCACCGTCAACAATCGCTTTAACACCATCAGCTACACCTTTACCAGTCAACGCCGCAGCTACCGCACCCGCTACAGCACCAACACCCGCTCCAACTAAGGCAGCATTAGCAACACGCCTACAAGTGCCTGCTTTCCGATCTGTAATGGGGTCTGTATTTTCGTTAGCTTCAGCGCCTGTCGCTGCTGCATCGACGCTAGGGTCGGCTGTAATTGAGTCAGCTTTTTCGTCATGCCAATCAAAAGGCTGGTTGTTCTCACTCATAAAATTATCTCTTTTATCCCAAAAAGGTATAACCCGATCTGTTACCGCTTGTTTGTCTATCGGCAATTTAACAATCCTAGGTAAGGACTTACACCAATCTCAAGGTAGAGAACGCAGAAATATGTGAGTTAGTATAGAAAAATACAAAAGTAACCCTGTGCTGAATTATTAGGCGATCGCCAGATTTATCGGCAGTTTTTCTCGATTTAGCGCCTTAAAGAAAGCAGCGATTCCTCGCCGCTAGTTACGAATAGCAGAAGATTTTAATTCCTGCTAGCGAACAGTACCTCTAAAGCTAGATGCGTATGAATAAAAATCAATTAGCAAGCCTAACTTTATGTCGAGGGATACAGACTATATTTTTGGCGATATCTGCCTTTAGCTTGGTTAAATGCGGCTCTGGGTTCGTTAAATTTGCAGTAGCTAAGAAGGCGTTACAGATGAGCGTTAAACCGTTCTAGTACAAGGGAGAAAATTATGAACGATCGCCAGCAAATTTTTGAGATAAATTACGAAAAATCTGGCACAATTTCCACAGAGCAACCCTATGTTCGTTCAGTAGGGACAAACATAGATGTTGGGGGAAATAGAGAAGCAAATCGTCCCAGCACAACGATTAAGTCTCAACCCCAATCCCATGCTCCTACAGCAGGCAACGACATGAATCCCGTATTATCTAGGTTACTAATGGGAGGACTCATTGGTGCTACTTTAGGTGCTACGTTGGGTACGTTAGCGAGTGCTTTCGCTGGTAAGAGAACATCCGAGGGTGTGAACCGCGCTGCAAAAGGTGTAGGGGAGGCAGCAAAGACTATAGCCCAGGGCGTTACCCAGACTGCAAAAGGCGTAGGGGACGCAGCAAAGAGTGTAGCTGATGGTGTTAACTACGCTGTAGTAGGCTCGTTACAGGATACGGCTTCTGGTGTTAGCCGCGCTGTAGGAGCTGCCTTTGAGGCAGCCAAGGGTACAGCTAAGGATACAGTTGAGGGTGTTAGCAACGCTGTTGAAGGTGCATTGGACGCAGTCAAGGATACAGCTGAGAATGCCAAGCAATCTGCTATAAGTGCCAGCGACGCAGTCAAGGATACAGCTGAGAATGCCAAGCAATCTGCTATAGGTGCAAGCGACGCAGTCAAGGATACAGCTGAGAATGCCAAGCAATCTGCTATAGGTGCAAGCGACGCAGTCAAGGATACAGCTGAGAATGCCAAGCAATCTGCTATAGATACATTGGACAAAGTCCAGGATACAGCTGAGTCGATCAAGCCATCTGAGAATCAGGAAGTCAAGATAGCTCAAGAACGGCGGGTTGCAGACGCGCCCCAGATCGATACTGGAGAGCAAGATAAAACCTCTATGACCTATATTTCAGGTCCAGAAGGAACTATCCCTGTAGACGCTGGAATGCCCGTCACTTATGGGGAACCCAACTACGAAGAGCGGAAAGTTGATGAGAGCGAAATTTATCGACAAACTACTGGCATTTAGCTTTTGCCTGAGATAAATATACTTGTTGCAAAAGCCTGCCCTGAATTAAAGTATGCGCTGTCGCGCCGGCTGGGCGAACAAGCTAAAGTAGGGAACGTAGAATAACTTTTGGTTTCTACCATCCATGTTATAAAACGTTCTCTCCAGCCAAAAACACGACTTACGCAACCTCTCTATATGTAGGGTGCATCCTCAGGGGTGTACGGCACCATCTCCACCAGATATGGAGTTGCTGCGTCAGACATGAAAAATTTATTTCAGGGCAGTTTTGCAATAAGTAATCCAGGAAAACTAAGGTCTAATTGCCGCTTTTTTGTCAGCTCCTGGACTGACGCAAAGAAACCGGGTTTCTAGGTCGCCCAAGCGTAAGTCCTGAGAGCAACAGACGACTATTCATCAGCTTTAATACAAAGGAGAGGATAATGATGATTGAGTCAGAGCGGATTTTGGATGCAGATGAAATAATCGTTGAGCAAATTCCCCATCAATCCAACCATAGCTCGGCATCCATAGGCATGAATAATGACTTAGCTAAAGTAGCGATGGGAGCCTTAATTGGTGGTACCTTGGGCGCAATAGCTGCGGCTTTGGCTAATAAGAATACAGCTGCAAGGGTTAACCTGGCTGTAAAAAGTGTAGGGAATTTGGTCAAGAATGCAGCTGATGGTGTTAACCAAACTGTAAAAGATGTAGGCGATGGAGTAAAAAGCGTAGCTTCTGGTGTTAACGACACGGCAAAAGATGTAGGAGAAGCAGTCAAGGGTGCCGCTCTGGGAATTAACGACACCGTTCAATCTACACTTGATACAGTCAAGGATACAGCGAGTGGCGTTAACAACTCTGTAAAAAATACAGTAGACGCAGTCAAGGGTGCAGCTAGCGATGTTAACAACTCGGTAAAAAATACCGGGGACGTACTCAAGGGTGCATCTGAGGATGTCCAGCCATCTGATAAGCAGACAACCTACATTTTAGTCCCAGTTGACAAACAGTAAGTTGCTGAACTATTGCGGAAAAGTTCAAAGAAAAGAGCATTAACCTCAGATTATTGTTGGTCAGGTAGCACGGACTCGTGTAAAATCTATCCAGCTTTCTTCTTATCTGGCTTTTCCCAGTGGTTGTAAATCACTCTGTCGCTGTTGCTGCCCATTGCATTAACCCGGATTGTTCCCATCCCTACCCTCAGAGTATGGCGAACAATTTTTGCAACAGCTGCGGATCGCCGCTACGCTTAAAAAATCGTTATATTCCCCTCCAACGCCTGGGTGTTGGGGGGTTTGCTGCGATTTACGCGGTTTGGGACATCTCAGCACAAACGGAACTCGTGCTGAAGGTGTTGGTAGAAACCTCGCCCAAGGCGTTGGAATTATTTGAACAAGAAGCAAAGGTGTTGGCGAGTCTGCGCCATCCGGGAGTGCCTCTTGTCGAACCAGATGATTATTTTCAGATCGTTGTCGGCAATTCGCCCCAGCGGTTATTGCCTTGTCTGGTGATGGAAAAGATCGCTGGACAGACTCTAGAGGAAATTCTAGAACTGTATCCCCAAGGATGTCCCCCAGAATGGGTGCTTTCTTGGTTAAAGCAAGCAGTGGATATTCTGCGGGAGTTGCATCGGCGTCGCATCGTGCATCGGGATATTAAACCGTCTAATTTAATGCTGCGTCACCACGCCCCATTGAGGGGGACTCAATTGCTGTCTTCTCCAGGGAAAAAAGAAAAGGGGCAGTTGGTGTTAATTGATTTTGGTGGGGCGAAACAAATTGGGTTGGGGATAAAAGCGCCTATTGTTTCTAATTCTCAAGGTAGATCGACGCGGTTATTTTCTCCCGGTTACAGTCCACCAGAACAAATGACTGGGGGAGTGGTAGAACCCGGGGCAGATTTTTATGCCCTGGGGATGACTTGCATTCACCTGCTGACGGGGATTTTTCCGCCGGAATTGGAAGATCCGGTAACTGGGGCATTGCGATGGCGCGATGCGCTGCGAGATCGCATCCTCATTCACCCCGAATTTGCCGATTTGTTGGATGAAATGATCTCTCCCGATCTGCGCGATCGCCCCGCCAGCGCTAGTAAAATTAGAGCCAGAATTCTGCGGATTAACCGCCAGAAGGTTACATCCCGAAATTTCATCCTCCTGTGCTTGCAATGGTGCTTCAACTCATTGTGGGCAGGTTTGGTGTTTGTTTGTCGGGTAATTTATTCAGCTTTCCGGTTAATTTTCCAAGTCCTGAGTGCGGGAATCAATACTATTTTGGCAATGGCGATCGGTGGGTTGGGTGGATTTGCCGGTAGCATTGGATTTTGGTTAGCCCATAAGTCGCCGCTAATGACTCAAATGAATAATTATCTCACCCAAGATATACCCCGGCAGCTTCCCGATATTGCGATTATAATCAAGCCGGAAATTATCTTATTTGCAGCAGCAGGATGGACAACGGCGTCGAGTCTCTCGCGTACCAGTAGTTTAGGCACTTGTGGGGGGTTTTGGGCAGGATGGATGGGAATGTTGGGATATATTCTGGGATGGTTGCTTTGGCAAGCAGTATCTCCCGATGGGGCAGGATTGGTGGGGGGTTGCGCGATCGCTGCCTATTTCCTTACCGTTGGGCTGGGTTTACCCAGGCAACACATCTTAGTTTATGCGATCGTCGCCGCCACCGGCACGGCGGGTTTGTTCGCCAGTCTCGTTACTTTAAACTTGTTGCCCAACGGCACTATTAATTCCCTCGCCGATGCTTTTAGTCAATGGGGTTGGTCTGAACCTGGAATTAGTCTCGCTTTTTTTAGTATTCTGGGGATTATCCTTGGCTTTTGGCTGAGTGTAAGTCATCATATTGTGGTGCCTCTTCTACGATTGTTAGGTTGGCGATAACAATAAAATGGATTTATCGATGCAAATTGAAGCCACAAAAGGCTACTACACGCCCGAAGAATATTTGGCGCTAGAACAAGTATCTGACTCTAAACACGAGTACCGCGATGGAAAAATAGTTGCCATGCCGGGAGTCAGCAAAAATCACAATAAAATTGCTGGCAATTTTTATGCTGAATTAAAGTTGGCTTTAAAAGGGCAAGATTGCGATATCTATATCGGCGATGTCCGCTTGTGGATACCGCGCTATCGCCAGTACAGCTATCCCGATGTCATGGTGGTTTCAGGAAATTGTATTTATCCGGGAATCGATAATACACCCGTCCTGAATCCGTCGCTGATTGCTGAAGTTTTATCTAAATCAACTAAAAATTACGACCAAGGCGAAAAGTTTTTGTATTATCGGTCAATTCCTCAATTAAGTGAATATATTTTAATCGACCCCTCGAAATATCACGTAATGCAGTATAATAAACTCGGCAATAACCAATGGTTGTTAACCGAGTACGACTCAAAAAATGCCGAATTAATGCTCGAATCAGTAGACGTACAAATTTCTATGATCGAACTGTACGACCGCGTAAATTTTGATGAAAGCGAATAAGAATTGCTAATGGCTAATGGCTAATGGTTCAAAGCAATTAGCAATTAGCAATTAGCCATTAGCAATTAGCAATTAGCCATTAGCAAATACTTGTCGCAATCGGGTGGTGATGTAAGCGATCGCATCCTTCCCTTTATCTAAAACTTGCGCCATTGCGACAAAACTGTGAATCATTCCCTCACCCTCCCAAAGCTGCACCGATACGCCCGCTTCCTGCAATTTTGCGGCATACGCTAACCCTTCATCTCGCAGCACGTCGCATTCGCCAGTAATAATTAAAGCGGGGGGTAAATTGCTCAATTCTTCCGCTAATATCGGCGAAGCATAGTGGTTTTGGGCATCCGCTTCATCGGTAAGATAATGTTGCCAATACCAAATCATTTCATCCCTGGTTAAACCAAAACCGCTGGCATATTTTAAGTAGGACTCGGTATTAAAGTCATTCTGAATTACCGGATACATTAGCAGTTGATAAACTAATTTCGGTTCGCCTTTATCCCGCGCCATCAGTGCAACTGCGGCGGCAATATTGCCCCCGGCGCTATCTCCCCCTACCCCAACTCGCGCCGGATCTATATGCAATTCAATTGCATTGGCGACAACCCATTTAAGGGCAGCGTAGGCGTCTTCTAAAGCAGCGGGAAATTTATGTTCTGGTGCGAGACGATAGTCTACCGACACGACGACGCATTCTACTTTTAAACTAATATTCCAACAGATACTATCTGCCGCATCTAAGTCGCCCAATACCCAACCGCCGCCGTGAAAATAAACTAACGCCGGCATGGGTGCGTTACCCTTTGGCGTGTAAATGCGGATGGGGATATCTCCCACAGGGGTGGAGATGGTGCGATTTTTGACTTGCGGTACGGGTTGCAATCGGCGGGGTTTGCCCCTGTATTGGGCGGTGATTTCCCTTGCTTTTGCGGGTTCAAGGGTTTGCAGGGGAGGGATGTTGAGTCCGGCGATTAGTTTGAGGATTTTTTCAGCTTGTGGATCTATGGGCATTGGGGACAGGTGAGAAATTGCTAATTACATATGTTGCGATCGCATCCCGCCATTTGGCAACAATTGGCAAAATATGCCAAACTCTCAGATCTAACCGTTATTGACGAACAAATTCAGAAAAAAGGCTATAGTACCCCAGCGTGAATATATTCGCCATATGATTCGCACTCCCCAAGAAAGAGAAGAACAGAAACGCCTAGAAACCCTGTTAATCGAAGGTTTAGACAGTGGTGAACCCATAGAAATTACCGAGGAATGGTGGGAAAACAAGCGGGCGGACTTGATGCAACGCCTTCGCCAAAACCAACCATGACGCTTCGGTTTTTGATCGATCCCAAAGCAAGTCAAGATTTAGATAAGTAGCGACACGGCATCAGTAAGTTTTGTCCCATTCCTCAAAGTTTTTCGCTGCCGTGTCCCTACTACATCGATCAGAATCATCCTGATGCTGCTTTACGGTTTTCCATCGCGTGCAATACAACATTGTAGCGACAC
>NZ_JBHFNP010000150.1:0-11334 GCF_041929235.1 Microseira sp. BLCC-F43 | reverse complement strand
AAAGCTCCTAAGTTTTGAAACATTTTTGGAGCAATATCGTGACAATCCCCGCTATGAACTCGCTGACGGAGAATTAGTTGATAGGTCACCTACCGGGCCTCACGAAACCGTGGGGGGTAAACTGGCAACTCAAATCGGCATTGCCATTACTGCGGAAAAACTCCCCTGGTTCATTCCCCGCACTTGTTTAATTCGTCCTTTCGCAGATGCAGCTACCGCTCGCCGTCCCGATATTGTCGTGTTAGATGAAACTGTTCTCTCAAGCGTTCCCTTATGGGAAAGAGAACCTGTGATTACCCTGGGACGATCGATCAAATTGGTGGTAGAAGTTGTCAGTAATAACTGGGAAACAGACTAGGCCCGAAAAGTTGAAGAATATGCCCTTTTAGGAATTGGTGAGTATTGGATTGTTGATTATCGCGGCTTGGGGGGAGTGGCTTTTATCGGTAAACCGAAACAACCGACTTTCACTGTTTGTCAACTGATTGACGAAGATTACACCCAGCAACAATTTCGCCTCGGTCAACCGATTATTTCTCCTCTGCTAAAGAGCTTGCAACTTCGCCTTGATGACATTCTTCCTCGTTAGGCGATCCGTCTGGCGGGAATTTCGGAGTTGGCTTTGGTGAATATACTCGATGATAAGGATTTGCTGAATTTAGCTCGTGAGATGACAGTAGCGCTCGTCAAAAGCAACCCGAATTTAGAAGAGAATCCATTGATGGTTGCAGATATAAAAAGGCGATCGCGCTTCACGGATGAGAAAAGCGATCGCCTTTTGGCGACCAAGTTTTTAACAGCTGGTAGTTTGAGCTTTATGTGGTTATGAAATCTCTAGTTGAGAGTTGAATACTGCCATTAGATGACGAAACTCCCAATGCAACAGCCAAAACTTCTTTAGAATTACTGCTCAAAACAATGGCTGTATCATTGCTGGAATAGCCATACTGACTACCAGAGCGCAATTGATATTGACTGAGGCTTCCTTGGACTTTGATCTTATCACCCTGGGATTTTGAAAAATCTTGAATGACAGCCCAACTATTACCTAAGTAGCCTTTTCCGTAAGAACCACCGATGACGAAAGTATCTGCACCTGCATCGCCGCGTAAATAGTCAACTTCCCCATTTCCGCTCAAGCCACTATAGTAAAAGGCATCTAAAACATCGTTACCTGCGCCGCCAATGACAGTATCATTTCCAGTCCCGCCAAATAATAAATCATTGCCGTCATTGCCATAGAGAAGGTCATTGCCACTGTCGCCTCGAAGGGTATCATTTCCTCCGGCTCCAGTTACCGTGTCATTTCCTCCTAAACTGTTAATATTGTCGTTACCCGCACCTCCTTTAATGTTGTCATTGCCAGGTGTGGGAGTACCTCCACGAGATTGCCAAAAGGCTTGCAGGGGACTCATGGTAGCATTCAAGATAAAGTTCTGGTCTTTACTTGCACCGCCAGTTCCTTGGAAAGGCGGAGTCCGCACTTCAAGGTGCAAGTGATTTGCCCCTGATTGATTGCCAATTTGACCGAGGAGTTGCCCTGCACTGACAGAACTTCCTTGTCGCCATGATGAAAGTGAACATTCATTCAAATTACTATTTAATATCTGGTAAAAAGTGAGTGGAAGATTATGGTTTTTATCTGACTGTAACGATTATTTTCGCTGCGGTAATACTAGAGATGTAAATAATGTTGAGGTTCAAGCACAGCTATTAAGCGAACTGGGCTGGGCTTACATGGAAGGGGAAGATTTTGTCCATGCCCAGCAATATTTCCAGGAATCGCTACAGAAGTATCAATTGCTTAAATAATTTTTAAAATAATGTAGGTTGCTACGCTATTTGGGAGTATTGGCACATCAGCAAAAGCAATGGGAAACTGCTCTGGAGTATTATCATCAAGCTGGGGAAATTTTGAATATCAAACCTAGCCAAATACCTATTGATGATAAATTGGCTTTTTCTGAAGCAGAATTACCAAATGTTATTGGATGCGTGGATCTTGATTTGAGAGATTTTTCTGCGAGTTATCAGCAGTTTCATAGATCTATAAAAAAATATCAAATTTTACTAGAAGATTATCCTAATTTGAGAAGTCGGTATCGCTACTATCAAGCAAACCCACTGCTAAATTTGGGGCAATGGCACTTTCTACAAGGAGATTATGAGCAAGCTAGACGTTACTATCAAGACTGCCTCCTACTCAGCAAAGAAATTAGTCGCAATGATACAATGGCTACTGTACTACTAAGTTTAGCTGAGTTAGCAGAGGTAGAGGGCAACAAGGAAGAGGCTATAAAACTAGCAAGTGAATCTGAGCGTGTTGCTGGTACTGAAATTACCTCTGTACGGGATCGTGCTGCTCTTTTCAAGGAAAAATTGCTGTCAAAGGCAATCTTTTGACCCTGGAGCTTCCCAACACCAGACAAGCTGGTGCAAAGTTTCGCTCTTCTATCCACAAATACTGTGCTACTATTGTCTTCTCTGAGCTTCCAGAAAACCCTAGAACAATCTTAGAGGATATAGCCAACTTGCAGGAGATGGGGGAGGATCTAGAAAATATAGATCCTCCTACTAACCCAGAGGTAGAGCAGGTGGAGGTTGAGCAAGCAACTGTTGAAAAGAGGAAAAATTCTAGAGATGAACCTAGAAACATATCCTCGCCGACTCCTTTGGAAGCAGTAGAAGATGCTGAGTTAACCGGAGATAGTTCAATCGATGACTTGGTAAAAGATTCTACTTTAGTTACAGAGCAACACCTTTTAAAACTGAGTAAAACCAAGCTCAAAAAGTTAGCTGGTGAATACAACATCTCAGGCAGAAACAAGATGGAACATCACTCGCTAGCTGCTATCCTGGCTGACAAAATGCAAGTTACCTAAGAAATTCTCCCATCAATCCCCTTTGGATTGGTGGGATTTCTTTAGTTTTGCTTTGATAGGCAATTGGTGCTGTCGCACAGTAATTATTGCGACATGATTAGCGCTGTCGCCCAGGTAATGATAGCATTCAAATGGAGAGGAGCATGTCAGACAATTTAAACGTCATCAACCTGGTTGGTCCCGTGGGTCAAAAGCCGGAAACCCAATATTTTGAAAGTGGTGCTGTCCTCACAAAACTGTCTCTAGCTGTCAATCGTCGCCCCAGCAAAAAAGAGGAAGAACCGGATTGGGTAGCGCTGGAAATTTGGGGTAAAATTGCCGAATTTGCTGCTAATTACACAGATAAAGGCAGCTTAATTGGCATTCAAGGTGAACTCAAGCTAGATGAGTGGATCGACCTCACCACGGGTCAGCAACGGCACAATTTCTAAGCAGCGGATTGATGGCGACGTAGTGGGAACTTTGAGTGAGGAAATAATGCAATTAGTGGATGCTGCAATTAAATTACATTTGGGGGTGAATTGAAAATAATTGAAAAAATGCGTCGGACTCTCACCACATCCAAAAAAGCATATCGCATTTCCATCCAGCCCGCCCGGAAATCAATTTCAAAGGCTTTTAGCTCAAGTCGGTTAAAACCGACTGATAAACCTCAGAAACCCGGTAACTTCTGCGAAACCGGGTTTCTTTCCACCCAGTCCATTTTAATGGACTTTCCCTATTAGCCTGCGATTTAAATCGCAGGCGGGCTGACAGCGAAGCCTACCATCGATTTGAATCCCAGGCGGGCTAACAGCAAAGTCAACCATCAATTTCAATCGCAGACAGATAATTTTACTGATGCCAGATATTAATTTGAATAAAATCGCTAACACATCAACATCACCAACACAACGAAAATCCGACCTGACAACAAAACCAAATACAGCAAATTCAATCATCTGCTAACGCTGATAAAACTCAGTAATCCCTTGAAAGCGAAACTCCCAACCGTCTCTCAACAAGAGTTTGTATCTCCACAGACATTATTGAAAAACCTCCGATGCTGCTGTTACCTTTGGACTGGAAAAAACGATTCCCTCATCTTCCCGCTTTCTATTTCAAGCCTAGCTTTTTACGAAACTCTTCATCGGATTCCGCTTGCTGCCAATTCTTAGCAGATTTAACTTGTTCAGGAGTCAAATTTATGGCATCTGTAAAGTCAGCACCATTGAGGTTAGCACTATTGAGGTCGGCATTATCAAGGTTAGCGCTGTTGAGGTTGGCATTGCTAAGGTCAGCGCCACTAAGGTTGGCATTGCTAAAGTCAGCCTCACTAAGATTAGCACTGTTAAAGTTAGCTTGACTTAGGTTGGTATCGATGAAGATAGCATAGTTAAGGTTAGCATCTCTAAGATTGGCAGCACTGAGATCGGCATTGCTGAAGTCGGCACTATTGAGGTTGGCACTATTGAGGTTGGCATTGCTGATTTTGGCACTGCTAAGGTCAGCACTGCTAAGGTCAGCACCGCTGAAATTAGCATTAGCGAGAATGGTACGGCTCAAGATAGTACCGCTGAGGTTAGCACCTTTGAGATTAGCGTTGAAAAGAAATGTACCGCTGAAGTCGGCACCACCAAAGTCAACATCGCTGAGGTTGACATAGCTGCTGATATTAAGGTTCACCAGCTCCTGAAGTGCTTTGATTCTGACAGGACTATCAATCCTCTCACTATTCACGATTGCCCAAAGTTGCCTTATCCTTATTTCTCGCCCAGCAAATACTGCTAAACCGAGGGAAACTATTAAACCCAGTTCAACAAACTTGATGCGATTATTTCGTCTCTGCCTTAAACTTTGCCCAATAAAATCTTTAGCAAAATCCGATAACCTCAGATTTCCACCTTCCTGCTTGTGAAACACCTTCGCTTCAGTCAACACTTTCCCCCCAAGCAAATAATCCTTCGCCTTTCCTCTATCTCCCCACCTCTTAGCAGCATCTTCAATTTCCCGTTTTTGAATCAACTTTTTCCGATTCTCATCAATCCACTGACGCAACAAACCCCATTCCCGAATCAAAGCTTCATGCACAACCTCAACCGTTTCTTCCCCAGTCGCCTGATCGCGTCCCGTCACCACCAAACGCTTATCAGCTAACTGCATCACCAAATCCCAGTTATCCCCTCCCACCTCAGCACGGGTAGCCAGTTGTCGCGTGTCCTCCGTCCCTTCCCCCACACGCACCAACTGGATAAAGATTTGCTGTATCTGTTTCCCGTCTATCTTCTGAGTCAGTTCCTCATACACCGCTTGTGCATACCCAGCCAACGCCTTTTCCACACCTTTGATATCCTCGTAAGCATCATGGGTGAGCCGATTGTTTTTCTGTCTCCTCCACAACTGCTCTAAAGCAAACTCCAGCAAAGGCAGATTACCCGGTTCCCGCTTCACCGCATCCAGAATTCGCTCAGTCAGCCCCTCCTCCAGTTTTACTCCCATTTCCTCCGCCGGACGCTCAATTGCTTCCCGCATCTCCTCCCGGTTCATCGCACCGAGCAACTGCGGCTTATGCTGCTGTAAGGCTTCTCCAAAAGTTGGGTAATTCAGCACGTGACTCAAAAAATCAGCCCGTAGCGTCAACACCACCGTTAAATCGTTCGGCGTTGACTGAATTGCTGCCAGCAACGCATCCACAAACGGCTGTTGCTCCGAATCATTGCGCGGATTATAAAGTTCCTCAAACTGGTCAATTACTAACAGCAACCGTTTGCCGGGATAGCGTGCCAAAATGCTTGCCACCACCTGCGGTAGCGTCAACTCCCGTTTCAAGTCAGCTACCAATTCGGCTGCTCTACCAGGCTGCTGAATTTCGTCTAATTCCGGCTTCAGCAACCGCACCAGCGCCGAAGCAAGTCCAAAAAAAGGTTGATTCTGAGGACGAAAAGACTCAATCAGCCAGTTTCCCTTTTGTCTCAACTTGGGAATCAGTCCCGCAAATACAACCGAAGACTTCCCACTACCTGAAGGGCCAATTACCGCTACTAACGGCTGTTGATATACAACTTCAACTAAACTATCAACAAACTTCTGCCGCCCAAAGAAAAACTTTTCATCCTCCTTCCGAAAAGCCGACAAACCCCGATAGGGACAATCATCGACGCTAATTACTTTTTTTCAATTGCACCTCGAAACAGCCGTCTGATTGGCCCAAAAGCCCTTCTCAACGAGCTTTCCGTATCTAGTTCCACCTCATAGGAAAGAATCCCAGGCACGAGAGGCAAAGCTGCTTTTAGCTTGGCTGCCGCAGGTAACTCTTGTTCGTTCAACTTATCCCGAATTTCCCGTAACAACTGTATGAACTCATCGGCATAATTGGCACTCGATTGGTTGGCAATTACTTCAACTTCCGTGTTATTTACCTCATCTGAAGGTAAGGTGTTAGGTGTGATGGGTGTTGCCGTTGATAACCATAAAGAGCAAGTCGTGCGACAGTGGTTAGAATTGAGGGGCATTGAATTTGTCGAAGTTTCTAAAGAAGAAGCACAGTTAGAGACAGAAAAGGGTTTGACTGTTTTCCAACTTGCCATCAACACTATTGAACCAGAAGCCCTCCACATTCTTACAAGCAAGTTTGGCAAACCGTTAGAAGGATCGGACTATTTCCAGCAGCTTAAAACCTTGCCCGATAGACCTGAGATTGTTGCAAACAACCCGGTAAAAATTGTCCAATTGGATCAAGTAACCGAGATTGAATCAAAACATTCTCTTGCTCAAATTCAGCAAGATATGCTGGAAGTTAAAGAAGGTATTATCGTGCAGCAGGTTAACTGCCAGTATAAGATGGGTGCGGGACTTGCGGAGGCGTTCGCGCCAGCGTGCCGGAGGCATATCGCAGATAAATGGCCTCAAGTAAAACAAGCCTATTTCGACAAACAAAACTGGCAATTGGGTGAGGTACAATTCGTAACCGTATCAAAACCCAAAGAACCATCTTTAGCCATCGCAAACGTCGCGGGTCAGTGCAATTATGGCACCAATCAAAGACAGACAGATTTTGAGGCTTTAAAACAAGGATTAGCTCAAGTCAACCAGTATGCCAAAGACAATAACCTCCCCATTTATATCCCCTCTCGCTTGGGGTCGGGACTCGCTGGCGGCAAAACTCAACAGGAAAAAGATGCAACTTGGGCAATCGTTAAAGAGATTATTGCCCAAGAGTGTCCCACGGCAACTATCTGTGCAAAACCGCAAGAATTAGCCGCCACCATATCGGGAAAACCCAATCCTCTGCCCGTTTCTACTTGCATTGATGCCATGGGCGGGTATGGTAGATGCCACACTACCAGAAGTTACGAACCATTAAAACAATATGGATTTAAGGAAGGCGATATTGCGATTGCACAAAGTGCAGGCGCGGCTAGCGCAATCGCAGATGGAGGTTCTGTGCAAGTCGCCTTCCGGGTAGGCAAGCAATACCCGATTACAAAAGAAATGATTGCCGACCCAACTTACCAACAACAATGGGCCCAAATGGAGAAGCATAACGCCAAAGCACTGCCACATTTATTTAAAGATAAACCCCAAGTTTGGGGACTGCACATGGAACCGCTGGGCGATTATGTTGATGGAAAAATCTTACCATTTTCTGCGGTCAACCAGGAGCATTCACGGTCACATCCTAAAGCGATCAGCGCACCCATTAATATCGGTTCTCGCAGTACAGATCCTTTGGGTGCAGCACTGACTAGCCCCACAGTCAAAGCTAAAGAATTGGGAAAAATTCAACAAGATTATCCGGTTTCCTTCCTCACAAACCCGTTTGTACCTGCTGGAAGTTGTCGTGCCGAAACTTGGCCTGTTGATAAACCCGCAGGCGTCCCCTTTGTTTCGGCAGAACAAGCATATCAGTATTACAAAGAAACCGTGACAAACGGCGAACCCAGAGTGCAACTAATGACTGCAATTATTGCAGCCAAACTCCAGCAGCATCCCCGTTTGTTTGAGGCGATAAAAGACCGGGGTGGAGTGGAATGGTTGGAAAGTTGCACCCATTACGTGACTTCCAGCAGAGACAATTATTGGGAAGGAAAAGGGAAAGATTCTCCCTTTATTCGTGCCTTGATTGCAGGGTATTCGCAGGTATTGGAAAGAGCTAAAACGGATGTAGCAACGTCGCAAGTTCCGACTGTAGCAGAAGCAATTGCACATTCCCCACCAGCACTAACCACCGAAGGAAAGAACGCTACCCTTCCCCCGAAGACTCGTAACCCTCTCGCCAATCTCCAACCTCTAAACGAAAAGGTTGCTGGCAATTTTCCCAAAGATAGGGCAATGGCTGAAGTTGCTACGCAATTTATTGGCACTTCAGCTAACCCGAATACACCCAGTTCTACTGCTAATTACGAAAAAGCTTGGGGAGAACTTGCTAACACAGGGGTCTATTCTGCGAATGATATCATTATGGTTTCTGGTAACGGCCCCTGGCGTGCTTCAAATGAACAAATTGAAACCACTTTTAAGAACCATTATGTTCCGCTGTTAGAGAAAGCGATCGCATCACGAAGTTCTTTTGTAGTAGGCAACGCTTCCGGCACCGATCAATTAGTACAAAACTACCTCAAAGAAAACGGTTATTCTCTAGAACAAGTTAACGGATACACCAAAGCTAACCCACCCGAACTCACTGCATCTGTTTCTACTGCCTCACCCCACCCAGCTATTCCCCAAGCTGGGGTGATGGCAGAAACGATCAATACCTACGAACAAGCAACTTTAGAAACGCTAAGAACCTGGTATGCCGCCGCCGATAAATTAGGAAAATCATCTGAATATCTTGCCAGAATTACAGAAGTTGCCAACACTTTTAAATCTGGTCAAGCTTTATCAGAGCAAGCGCTTATTGCTATGAACAAAGACTTAGAATCGCTTCGTTCCCTCAACCGTCTGACTCAAATTACTCAAAGAATTGCCGATGTCCTTGGTACTCCTAGTACTGATGGTTCGACTGAGGTTAAAGGCAAAATTTACGATCTCCAAGTCAATCCTCTGAGGAGGGATTTATTAATCTCTCAAAAAGATGGGACGGTTGTCGAATTCGGTACTGGTAACTTAGGCGCATACTTTATATACAAACCGGTATATTTATAACATAAAATAATTCAATATTTGCTGCGATTGTTATTAGTTATCTACAATTACTCTCCCACTAATACTGCTTATATAGTGCGAGTCCCATTGTCGCATTTTGATGGGTGTCGGTTTTCATCCTGCTAGGAAGGCTACTGCCAATTTTTCAGCTAGTTTCTGGCAGTTTTCACTGGGGTCTACTATTGATGTTTTACAGCTTCGAGAGTCATGATGATTCTGCCTCAACTCGATGCCAGCAATGCTGATCTAAGTCCAGAATGTACGTTGCAGTATTGTCAACCAGCATCGGCTTATCCTGTTGGATCGCCCAAACCTTTCCACTGCTGATGTGAAGCTGACGATCTCGTGGAACCGCACGATGGCTACTAATCCAGCCTGGAGACTCTCCTTGGGTGGAGACTTCCTCGATCGCAAAGGTGATGCAGTTGAGACGATAGATTGGGGTTTCGCCAATTCTGCGATCGCTGGAGTACCCTAAATTGCCAATGATGTAGATCCAGCCATCGACCCAGGTTGCGGTATGAAAATCAGTGGGCGGAAATACGGTTCTGGGATACCCGTAAATCTGGAAATCCCCGTGCCCATCATAGACCACGACATCGTTATAAATGTAAAAGTCTGGATCGTAATAGTCCTCGTGTTCTCCAGCAATTTCGACCACTCGTCCATCTGGCAGTCGTGTGATTGATTGTCCAAATCGATCAAAGCACCAAACAGCTTCTTCGGCATTATATTCAGTGTCGTGATAGTAAGAGCGAGCGGTACAAGCGCCACCCCGGAATCTCACCATCTCTCGCCAAAACGGAACATTCATCACTTCTGGATTGCGTGTTCCAAACCGAGGATATTTGTCAGCGTCGTAGTGCTGACGAGCCAATTCCCATTCTCCTGGAAAGTCCACTTTGGTGAAGAGGCGTCGATCTGAGGATTCAATGTCAGCGAGATCTTCTCCTGCTGCGATTAATCCTTCGATCATTTCTACACTGCCTGCTTTCTTGATTGCTGTTCCGTTGTATTCATCGGATTGGGAAGCGATCGCGCCTGCGTTTAACAAAATTGATGCGGCTTCTACCTGGTCAAGTTCTGCTGCTAGCATTAATGCTGTTTCGCCAAATTGATCCGCAGCATTTACATCCAAGCCTAATTCAATCAACCAAGAGAGCATGGGAAGATTACCAGACTCTAGGGCATACATCATGGGCAGCTTGCCACAGCGTCCAGTGGCTCGCGGATTTGACCCTGCATTGAGCAAGTATTGAGCCTTTTCTAGATCTCCCGCTTGCAGGCTCAGAAGCCAAGGTGTACGCTCCCAGTCATCGACGGTCGTCAAGTCTGCACCTTGTTGCAGTTGGGCTTCTATCTCCGATACAGTTCCAAATGCGACTGTGTGCATTAGATCTGTCCATCCAAGTAGAGCGCGATCGCAGCCTGCCTCCAAAAGGACTTGCACCATCTCAAACCAGCCACAGCGAGAGGCAACACTCAACGCGGACTCGCCATAGGAGCTTCGACCCTGCAAACCAGCCCCCTTTGCAATCAAAAATTTCACGAGTGCAATTTTCTCTGCGCCTTGCGCTTCGCTGAACATGGCATCGATCAGCACGTCATAACCATTCGCATCGACGTAGCCAATCTCCGCTCCCAAATTCAGCAGCAGTTGAACTTTCTCAAGGTTGCCAGAGCAGACTGCCCAATATAGGTCAGATTTTCCCTGCTTGGGTGTGAGCGATAAGGTTGCACCTTGAGCGAGCAGAAATTCCACCATGTCTATCCCGGTGATTGGACTTGCAAGGGCGCATTGAAGCGGGGTTTGGGGTTTAAACGAATCAGCAGTGGAGTTGATCGAATCGATACTGACTCCCAATGCTAGTTCTTGCTGAACGCCGATGATGTCTCCACGCTGAGCGTAACGATCAATTTTCATGCTCGCTTCTCAATCTGGTTCAGAAGATAGATTCACTCAACGAGATAGGAATTCTGGATACAGGTTTCAAATTGTTGCCAATCACAATCAGACTTCTCCAAAAAAGATTCTGGAAGCCTTATATATCAAGATTGCAACTCTAGTTTCTGGAGAGGTTTCTTGGCTTTCCTAACTGTGCAGGGGGGTTACTCGTGGGTGTGCGATCGCCCCGTATCTTTTCCGCGCTTGCGCTCGCACCTACCACTTTAACCAACAGCAAACTCAGTAAATTTCCGTTTATAGGGTGCTTTAAAACCCAAAACTATATCTTGTGCGCGGAACACCAGCTTCTACTAATTCATTAGCTACTCCCATTTCAGTGCCATCCCGTTCGCTCCAAATTTTACCATCTTTAATTTCCAC
>NZ_JBHFNP010000015.1:0-9769 GCF_041929235.1 Microseira sp. BLCC-F43 | reverse complement strand
TTGGGTTTTAAAATAAAACCTTCAAATCAAGTTCCCTGTAAGAACTGTCGATACTTTTCGGGTAACTTTTATCTGAAATGTGCGGTACATCCTGGTACAGTCCTCACCAAAGAAGCGAGCAATTGCGCTGATTACTCGCCTATGGATGAGAAACCTGCCGAATCAAACTCTGGCGATAGTAGGTGAGTATAACTAAACTTGACGCGGAGATACCCGACTTTTTGGAAAAATCGGGTATCTGGCTTTTCGCCGACCCGTCCCCAGATTTTTGCAGTACAGGACTTATATCATGTCCGTTTGATTACCCATAGTTAGGACTGACGCTAAGGACTCGGGGATACTAAGGACGCTCTGAGTTTTAATTATGGGTGAGTTGCCTGACATCATATTACGCAAAGAAACTTTGGTGATACGAAAAATCGTTGGTTTGGCAACCAGAGATATGCATACCCGACGCTTCGCGAACGACTCTTCACCAAAGTTTCTTTTCTGGTCGTTGGGTGAGTCCTGATTGCAAGAGTTGTGTCCCAGCGCCAGGACAGCGTTTTTAAGACTGCTTGCTACATAGAGCGAATTCCCCAACAGAGGACTCAGCATAGTAGTCTGTTCCTACGGCAGCGGCAAATAAGTCGGCGTTGCCACAACCAATAGCGCAAGGGGCTAAGTCGAGGCTAGTTGCTACCAGATACATAGTCTGAAATACAGCACCCACATTTTTCAGAATGCCAGCATAGGCGATGGATTCGTAATACCAGGTAATTCTGGGAAATCGAGCCGCTAAAATAATTAGAATTTGAGGAGTTTGCCGCTCAGGATTATTTTGCGCTGCTTCCTCTAGTAAAGCTTCCACTTGAGAAGTTCTAGGAGAAACTAAAAAAAGTTGATGTTCTTGAGGATTGTAATGATACAAACCAGAGGGAATATTATCGCAACAATTAATTGCTGTATAAACTTCTAATTCGTAGCAAGCTCCGGCACTGGGATATGGTCGATTACTCAGTTCTTCTGTTTCTGTTTTGAGGATGTTTCTAACTCTGAGGGAACGGTAAAGAAATTCTCCCAGCTGGCGATCGCTAATTGCTTCCTTGCCATAATGGCGAATTGATTTTCTCTCTTCTAAAACGCGAGTAAAAGGTAAATCATTTTTTTTCAGCGCTTCAATCTCCGGTCGATATAGAGGAATAATACTGTCTGTCACCTGGCTTTTAATCGCAGGAAGTTGGGGAATTTTGTCCAAAAAGCGATAGGTTCTCCCCACAGGTTGGCGATGTCTTCCGCTTCTCACCTTACTGTGGAAAAGTAAATCGTGAAATTCCCATTGCACCAGATATTCTTGTTTATCTTCGGCAATTTCCCCCTCGATTTTAACTTCTGAAAGCATCTTGGCAGCATCAAGCAAATTGAGGAATTGTTGCACGGCATTTGCTGAAATACCAGATATTTTTTGACATAGTTGAGAGTAAGAGCATGGTTGGTTAAGTTCGGCTAAAATAGCGCCTCCCCGCCAATCAAGTATTACCAACTGCACCTTAGATAGGGGTGATTCCAGCACTATTTGACTGTTCTGGCGATGTAAATAAGCAAACCGCGACAAAACATAAGACCCTTCGGCAGCAACATCCCCAATTGGCAATGGGGGTGCAGGTACAAGGGGAACCACTTTCGCTATCGGCGTGCCATCTGCATAGATAGTTTGACAGATCAAACCAAGGCGTTCAAATTGTGCGAGATAATAATAAAATTCAGCTAGATTGGACAACCCATCAGTTTCTTGAACCAGAGAACTCAGTTGTTCTCGCGTATCTCCATCTTTGCACATTACTTGCCAAGCCTTCAATGTTCCCTGGGAAGAATTGGGCAAAGAAATCGTGTTTTTGGAGTGGGTAGTTGTTTGATAGTGAAGTACCCATTCCTGATTTTGTTGTTCTAGGGATATGCCAGGTAAAAAAGAAAGTATAGAAGTTTCAGACATTTGATATACTAAAAAAATGACTCGTGATTTAGCTTTTCTTCTGGGAGTGCTTCAAAGAGCCATCCTAACTGCAAGGGTACGTTGTAAAGTCGTCCTGGAGCCAATCTCCGCCAATAATGGCGCATTCCCGGCACAATCACTTTTACTACATTTAAATTGATATCGGGACGAGTTTGATCCAGCACTAGCATAGACATTCCTTTTTTTTCGCTCATTTTTTGGCAAGTTAAAACGTCATCGCGTAAATCTTCATGCCAAAATTGCGGATAGTCATAGTAAATCTTTTCAGGTAGGGTAGGCTCGGGAAGCAAATAGGGACTATCTTCAATAGTAGTTCGATCCAATTGATTATCGTTTGTTTCCCGTGCTGTTAAAACCGGAGGCAGTGCTTGATTAACTTCAGTTAAGGCTCTGGTAATGGCTATTTTGGCATCGAAATGCGCGCCAAAGCCAAACAATAGCTGGCTGACTTTTCGCTCGAAAGTGCTAGAAATAGCGACAAAAGTGGGAATGCCAAAATCGCTGGTGACATCAAGAACCCAAATCAGGCGTTCAATTGTGCGGTAATATTCCTGCAATCCCTGAATATATGGGTCATCAAAACTTGCTAAATTTACACCTGGTCTTGGCAGGCGATTGTACCACCACAAACAAACGCTATCCCGCTCTACTAATTCCAGAAAGCCTTGCAGAATAGCTTCTTCTATATTATTTCCGGCTGCGGCACCGTTGGAGTCTGCCCAGCAATCGGGACTTTGAGAGCGAGGATATCCGTAATAGCAATAAGCTGTAGGCAGATACTTAAAGGTTTGATCCGTTAAAGACCAAATGGGAGTCCAGTCAATTATTCGTGTGGTATCGAAGGGTTCTGGGATTTTTTGATGCGGCGGACAATGAGCATTCCAAACATGTCGATTTTGATATTGTTTTGAGCTAAAGTTTAGGCAGGTATGGGGATGAATAGCTGTCTCGCCTAAGTCTTGATAAGTAGTGCGAATGCGGATTTCATCGCCTTGAAATGTGCCAGAGTAGCGTTCTATTGCTTCGCACAAACCGCTGGCTTTTGCTTGGTCTGGGGTTTTACCTTTACCGCCGCTGCGACCCCTGACTGTTTGGCGCAGAAAATAAAGGTCGTCGAACATTAGACCGAAGTTGTGTCCAGCTATATAGGTGTGATTCCAGCGGTGGGTGGGGGGAGAAAGGCGATTGAGAGTTCGCACTACTCCGGTAATCGGACTGATATGATGTCCGTATTTTGCTAAGGTTTCTTCTGGGGTAATGCTGCGATAGCCACCATCTTCGACAAAAACTTTGGGACGATTTTGTAAATTGATCGGGATGGGAGAGCGAGTAGGAGCGTATAATTCAGGTTGACCGCAAGTGAAACATTGCGGACGCCGAACTAACTGATGAGAAAGCATTTCCAGCGACCTGAGATTCAGCGTCACTACCTGAGTTTCTAGCTGTTGACTTTCTGGTTGTGCAATCCATTTCGCTACTTCTGTAGCAGCTAAACCAAATGCAGTTTGGAGAGTAGAAGGTAACGCGGCTTTAGAAGTCGGAAAAAAAGATGGTTTGCCTTTTCTTTGCTGGATAAACGCATCAACAGGTCGATTTGCTCTTAAGCGTTGCGCTAAACATTCCCAACAACCTGTTTTTCCGGGGTGGAAAATCGGCCCAATCCATACCTCGGTTCCCACAGGTTTAACTAACATCCAAGGCTGCTGTAATTGGATTGCTTTTTGATTAAAACTAGCCAATTCATCGCGCAGGTAATCATCTGTTAAAACCACCTGATATTTTCCCTGCTGATTTACCCGCAGATTCAGGGATTCTAAACTCGATACAAATAAGTCAGTGGGAATATTACCAAAGGTTGTTACCGCTACTTCACCAGTTGATTGCAAATCAGATACTGACCGATCGTCTATTGGCAAGCTCTGCCAAAAAGCGGCTGCTTCAGGAGAGATACTGTTATCGCTTTCAACAATATAACCTTTCTGTTCTAATCGCATCAAGGCATAGTAAACTTCCGGTGCTGATGCCGCATCTGCTAGCAAATTCACCAACTCTTGTACGGTGCGATAACCATCGAGCAAAGGAGCTAATTTTTGATATATTTTGCCAGTCAAAAATATGGGTTCTTGTTCCCAGAGCAAAAAGACTCCTTCTGGTTCTACTACTTCTATATGGAAGCAATGCTTAAATCTTGGTTGACGAATCATGAGCTGTTGCGGATGGGTAAATCAGTAATAGATGTCCCATCCTAAATGTTTAGCTATATTGTTTTTGTTTTACAGGATATCATTTAATCCCAACCTGTCAAGTCACTTGCATTCATCAATTTTGCTCTCTACATACAGGGCGATGTTTAGCAGCAGAGATTGACGCAAGTAATATTTTGTTGGGAAAAGTCCCCACTCGCCCAATCTGATAGCTGTTCCTCGGAAATATCTGCCGGTCTTGGCGGTAAGGGAATAGTCCAAACTACATCACCTGCTCGCGAACCAATACTCCAGTCAATAGTAGATCGATCGATAGTCACCTGTAGACCTTCAGGAATTTCTATCCCTTCCCCTTCCAGCGTTGCTTTAGGGTCAGCTATTAATCTTTCCTGAAACTCCGAGTCTAGCCATGCTCTGGCAATGAGTTGAGAAACTTGATCGCCGACTTGCCGCCATCCTGCTTGCAGTACCATGTTGCCCTGTTTACCCTGTTTGATGAAATACTGCGCTAGATTGTACAGGAATGAGCAATAAATCACAATAGACCTGTCCAAACAACAAACCCTTTGACAGGCGAGACGCCTATCCCACAAGAATTATTGCACAAGTCTCATAGACCTCTCCAAAAAACAAACACTTTGACAGGCGAGACGCCTATCCCACAAGAATTATTGCACAAGTCTCATAGAGTTGATAGGGGATTGCAGCTGTAGGTTGGGTTGAGGGACGAAACCCAACTTTTTAGCTGGTAGGTTGGGTTGAGCTATTGCTCAACCCAATCTACGAATTATTAGTAGCTACGAACGATTGATGTTTGTAGTAGTCGATTACCCATAAAAAGAAGCCGGGACACGGCACGATTAACGTTATCTGTTTGTCCGAGATATCTATGATGCCGTGTCCCTACGCAACGACTCTGTGAGGTTTTTTTATTATGGGCAATTCAACGGACATCAGATGAGTGAAGTACAGCCAAATGGCAGCGGTGTACCTCATCGGGCTGCAAACCGCTATAAGTAGGGGAAAGCTATCTATTTTTGTTTCAGCACCACCAAAGTAATATCATCAAAAATTTTCTGACAGCCAATATGCCGCCGCACATCTTCAATCACCGCTTCTCTAATTTTTTCTGCTGAGAAACAACAGTTGCGCCTGACCACTTCACATAACCGCTCAATCCCGTATTGCTGGCTATTTATGTCGAATGCTTCCGTAATGCCATCGGTGTATAACAGCACCACATCGCCTGGGTTTAACTGCACTTTTTCAGTAGTAATGAAGTCGGCAATCTCCTCATCTAAGCCAATGGGGAAGCCAAGATTCATTGTATCTATCCGTTCAATTTCACCCCCAGCACGCACCACAATGACTTCCTCATGTTGACCGCTTAAACTCAGCGTGCCGCGATCGTAATCGAGTAGGGAAAGCGTCAGGTTCTTATGGGGGTTGATCCGCTGGACGTTGTGATAAATTGTCCGATTAAGAATATCTAAAAATTGCACCGGATTGGTTTGATTGCTTTCTTCCAGGGTTCTCACAGCGGTTTGGGTCATTAGCATTACTACTCCACTTTCCAAACCATGTCCAGTGACATCACCGATGCTGATTTTGACTCGACCATTTTGTGAGAACACATCGTAGTAATCGCCGCCCACTTCATCAGCAGGTTCCATAAAGCCCACAATTTCTAACCCTTCAATTGAATCTAATTCCTCTTGTTTGGGTAAAATCATCTGTTGCAATTTGCGCGTTACCTCTAACTCAGCACTAAGGCGGAGATTTTCCTCTTTTAGTTTTTCGTTGAGGGCGCTAATTTCCTGGTTGGCACTTGCGAGTTGGGCGGTACGTTCTTTTACTTTGTCTTCTAGGGTTTGATAGAGTCGAGAATTTTCAATCGAGATAGCAGCTTGAGCGGATAATATTTTTAATAGTTCTAATCTGTCCGGAGTAAATGCCTTCGTGGTCAAATTGTTTTCCAAATAAAGGATACCCAGCAATTGACCTTGATTAATAATTGGGTTACACAATACGGATTTAGGTTCGGTACCGATGATATAGGGGTCAGCAGAAAACATATTTTCGGCACTGGCATCGTCGAGTACCAAAGCTTCCGATGTGCGGTAGACATAGTTGATCAAACTGACAGGAATCTCCAGGCTCTCTTCCAGTGGAATTGATTGCAGTACTGTGGCTTCTTTTGTCCCACTCACTCCCGTTGCTTCAATCGCCAAGTTGCCTGCCTCCGATAAGATCAAAACGGCTTTTTCTGCTCCGGCATTCTCTATGGCAACTTGGATCAAAGTGGAGAGTAACTTATCCAGTTCCACTTCCCCGGAGAGTGCTTGAGAAGCTTTAATCGCCGTTGCAAAGTCCAGAATGTTTGAATTAGCTGAACCTGAATTACTCGATGTGACGGTTCTCGGGATCGTTTGAACAATTGTCTCCCTTGTCGTTGCGGTGGTTTTTTGGATCAGAATGGGAGCAAGTAACTGGGGATAGCGTTTTTCTAAATCTTCAACTTTGGCTTTGGCTCCCCAACGAGCATAGTCATAGTAGGCATCAGTTAAATAGACTTGGGCAATTTTTTCTTTTCCCCAATCGAGGTATAATTTGGCTGCCAGCTCATTGCTAAGTGCTTCTTCTTGAAGGTACTCGTTTTCTTTAGCTCCCGTTATTGCCCGGTCATAATAGTCCATTGCCTCCATATTGTCGCCCAAAACCCGATGTCGCTCTGCCTCGACTAAATAAAATTTGTGCAGGTAATTCATCGGAGCAAATTTTGCCCATTTCTGCATTTTTTTTTGGTTAGCTTGCACTTTGGCGAGCAGTTGTTTTTGCTGTGGCTTCGAGGTGTCTGGATATACCGCCAGCCGAG
The DNA here is from genome assembly GCF_041929235.1 of Microseira sp. BLCC-F43. NCBI lineage: Bacteria > Bacillati > Cyanobacteriota > Cyanophyceae > Aerosakkonematales > Aerosakkonemataceae > Microseira > Microseira sp. BLCC-F43. The sequence continues at coordinate 2,697 of NZ_JBHFNP010000015.1, read as the reverse complement.
ACAGAGAATCGTAGAAATAAAATAGAGGAACAAATGGCGAACCGACAACGGCTTCTAAATTATTTTGGGCTTTTTCTGCGTTTTCAATTGCTTGTACGTAATCGGCAAACAAGTAAGAGAGAATAAGTTTATTGAAATATAAATTGTAAGTAGCAGTTTGGTCATTGGCGGACAGATGAATTGGCAGCATTGTGCGTTCGTCATACACTTCGCCGCTTAAAATACAAGGGTTTTCCGGGGTTTCAATTAAATTTAAAACTGCTTGATGATAAATTTTATTGTAATTAAGGGCAGTTTCTTGTTTGAATTTAGTTATAGCATCGTTATAAGTTGCCATTTCTTTGGCAACTTCGTCTAGTTCCTTACCAATGGCATATAAACGAAAGCAGTATTGGTGAGCAGAATAGGCAGCATATTCTAAATCTCCAGTTTCCAGTCCATTCAAATAAGCATCTAATAAAGGCTGCACTCCTTCTTTGGCGTGTTCTTTCCAATGATATATAAAGTTATGGATACCAAACAATGTTTTAGTTTTGAATTCTTTCGCATTTAAACGTTCTAACAAACTTAAAGCTAGCTGTCCAAATTGATAGCCAGTTTCAATGTCTCCGACAATGCCACAAATAATTACTCCATAAATGGTATAAACAAAAACAGTTCCAGGAGCATTACCATATTTTATTGATATTTTTAGTAGCTTAAATATAATCAACGGGTATAATTGAGGAACGGCTAAATAAGCAGCAGATTGGACGCTTAATAGAATTCGCATTGCTGCTAACTTAAATGGCTCGCTCATCAGCGGCAAGTTAGTTAAGTCGGCTGGTTTTTTCTTACCTAAAGCTAACTTTGTTCCCAGCATTCCCAGCAAAATGTTCAAATTACCTGGCTTTTCTGGAAAGCTGAATCCTAATATCTTCACCACCGATAAAGCTGTTTCTACCGCTTGTAACAGTTGGTTTTGTACTGTATAAGCTTGTATTTTGATTTCATAGATTTTTACTTTGTCCAAAAGCGATCTTGCTCGCTGTATCACTACCTCAGCTAATTGCTCCATCTGGGCAAAATCAGTGCTGAGATAAGCTGCTTCTGCGGCTTTTTCATATAATGCTAGCGTTAGATTATATTGATGATTCCAGCTATCAGACTCTAAAAGTTCCCTTCCCACATTTAAATATTTGACAGCAGCATTATAAGCAGCAGATGCCAATGCTTTAGTTCCAGCAATCAAATTCAATTGAGCCAGTTCTTCTCGCTCTGTTTGATGAGTCAGAAGGCTCATACCAATATTCAACTGGTTAACAATTTCAAAAATATTTTCTTCCCGTGCTTCTATAGGCGTATTTTGCAAAAGTAACTGTCCAATTTTTAGGTGCGTGGACTGTTTTTGGTCTTCGGGAATGAGGAAATAAGCGGCTTGCTGCACTCGGTCATGCAGAAATTTGTAATAAACTGTTATTTCTTCTGGAGCATTTGCAATCGGCGTTTCGTTACTGAATGATGACTCATCCTGAAATAATTTATAAATTTCACTTTGCGGTAATATTAAACCTTCTTGCAATCCAGACCACAAATCAGCCGCCGTTTCTACTTGAGATTTTCCATAAGCGATCGATAGTGTATCCAAGTTAAATTGATTGCCAATACAAGCCGCCAGTTTTAATACTTCCTGAGTTTTTACTGGTAATTTTTGCAATTGACCAGCCATAAATTCAACTACGTCGTTTCTGGCTGCTAAAGGCTTGACACGGGCAATATCGCACTGCCAGTACCGCACACTAAAATCAAAATAAATTATGCCATCTTGATACAGCGATTTCAGGAATTGATTGGCAAAAAATGGGTTGCCATTGGTTTTCTGATGTACTAATTCTGTTAAAGGTAAGGCTGTTTCTGGAGGACAATTTAAAGTATCGGCAACCAAGCGATTCAGGTCATGCACATTTAAGGGCGATAGGGTAATTTGATTTATTGTGGCTTGATTTTTGCGAATTTCTTCTAATGCCAAAATCAGAGGATGAGTCGGATCGACTTCGTTGTCCCGATAGGCTCCTAGCAACAATAAAGACTCTATCTGTCCCTCTGTCATTAATAGCTGAATTAATTTTAATGAGGCAGAATCTGCCCATTGTAAGTCATCTAATAAAATAACCAGAGGATGTTCTTTAGTAGCAAAAACTTGAATGAATTTTTCAAATAATATATTGAAACGGTTTTGGGCAGCGGTGGGAGCAAGTTCTGGGACTTCTGGCTGTTTGCCAATAATTCGTTCTAGTTCGGGAATAACATCAATAATTACCTGTCCGTTTTCTCCTAATGCTGACAATACTTTGGCTTTCCATACACTTAGAGATGCGGCACTTTCTGTTAGTAACTGCCGCATTAAATTCTGGAATGCTTGTACTAAGGCAGCCAAAGGAATATTGCGCTTAAACTGGTCGAATTTACCGGAAATAAAATAACCCCGTTGCCGGACAATCGGTTTGTGGACTTCATTGACTACCGCTGTCTTACCAATCCCCGAAAAGCCAGCCACTAACATCATTTCTATCCCCCCCTTACTAAGGGGGGGCAGGGGGTCTATCCCCCCCTTACTAAGGGGGGGCAGGGGGTCTATCCCCCCCTTACTAAGGGGGGGCAGGGGGTCTATCCCCCCCTTACTAAGGGGGGGCAGGGGGTCTATCCCCCCCTTACTAA
>NZ_JBHFNP010000149.1:0-53550 GCF_041929235.1 Microseira sp. BLCC-F43 | reverse complement strand
CTGGAATGATTTATTTTTCAAGGTTGTCGGTCGGTTTTGCCTTCCGATGTATATACATTAACCCACTTATTTAGTTTTGTAAATATCTGTTGCATTTATTTTTGATTGGTAGTAGTTATCAATGGTATTAGCGCAGCTTATCATTCTCACGACTGACGCAGCAACACCATATGTGGTGACTGCGGTGGGTGACGCTAGGGCTAACGCACCGCTACATTTAGCGGTGCGTTACGCGCTTCGCTAACGCACCCTACATTTCGATCTGTAAATTCTGCTGCTCTGCTCACCTGCTCACTTAACCGGGAGGCCATTTCATCTGGCGTCCGCCGAGAATGTGCAGGTGCAGGTGGAATACGGTTTGTCCGCCATCTGAGCCATTATTAATGACGATGCGATAGCCGTTATCGAGTCCGACTTGCTGGGCGACGCGCTTTGCGGTCAACAGTAGGTGTCCCATCAGGGCGTGGTCTTGAGATTCGGCATCGGATATTTGGGCAATCGGCTGTTTGGGAATAACGAGGATGTGAACAGGCGCTTGGGGGTTAACATCTTTGAAGGCGAGGGCGAGGTCGTCCTCATATACAATGTCAGCGGGAACTTCCCGGCGGATGATTTTGCTGAAAATCGTTTCTTTGGCTTGAGTCATGCTGGATGGTGAATTCGGCTAGCAGCATTCTACCTGTTGGGCTACGACGAGGCCATCACCTTTGTTTATTAGTGGAGAAACCCGGTTTCTTTGCCTAAGTCCTGTGTTTGTGGGAGAGACTTGGCGGGAACCCTAAAAACAAACCAAGTTATCGAAACTACCATGCTAGCCAGAGTTTGGAGTGCAACCATCGTCGGTATCGACGCGGTTAAAGTAGGGGTGGAAGTTGATGTATCGGCGGGAGGGCTGCCGGGAATTGTTGTTTTAGGACTCCCGGATGTAGCAATTCAAGAGTCACGAGAACGGGTAAAGGCAATGCTGAAAAATTCTGGATATGCCTTTCCCTTGCGTAAAATTGTTGTTAATTTAACTCCTGCCGATTTACGCAAAGAAGGGCCAAGTTTTGATTTGCCTATCAGCGTAGGCATTCTGGCAGCATCGGAACAAGTGAGCGCTCAATTATTGGGGGATTATTTATTCCTCGGTGAGGTTTCCCTGGACGGCACCCTTCGTCCTGTTGCTGGCGTTTTGCCTATTGCTGCTGCTGCCAAACCCATGGGAATTGTGGGATTAGTGGTTCCTGCCGACAATGCACAAGAAGCTGCTGTAGTCAAGGGTTTAGCAGTTTACGGATTTAAACATTTGGAAGAGGTGGCTAATTTTTTGAACCAGCCAGAACGTTACCAGCCAGTGCAATTCGATGGTATCAAAGAATTGGCTAAATCTCAGTTTAACGGGCCAGATTTAAAAGATGTGAAAGGGCAAACACAGGCCCGACGTGCGTTAGAAATTGCTGCTGCTGGCGGACATAATTTAATCTTTGTCGGGCCTCCAGGTAGCGGTAAAACAATGTTAGCGAGACGCTTACCTGGAATTTTACCGCCTCTGACGTTTGAAGAAGCATTGGAAGTGACGCAAATTTACTCGGTTGCTGGGTTACTTAAAAATAGAGGAACTTTGGTAAGCGATCGCCCGTTCCGCAGTCCTCACCATTCCGCTTCTGGGCCTTCTCTCGTTGGCGGTGGTAGCTTTCCCCGTCCCGGTGAAATTTCTTTAGCCCATCAAGGTATTCTTTTTATGGACGAGCTAGCGGAATTTAAACGCGATGTTTTAGAATTTTTACGTCAGCCATTAGAAGATGGTGTTGTTACTATTTCTCGCACCAAACAATCTGTTAGCTTCCCCGCTCAGTTTACCTTAGTAGCAAGTACAAATCCCTGTCCTTGCGGTTATTTTGGCGATGCGGTTCAACCTTGTACTTGTACTGCTAATAAACGCGAGCAATATTGGGCGAAACTTTCTGGCCCTTTGATGGATAGAATAGATTTACAAGTTGCCGTCAATCGTTTAAAAGCAGAGGAAATTACTACTCAAGCACAAGGCGAGCCATCTGCACCCGTGCGGCAGAGAGTACAAGCAGCTAGAAATCGCGCCATATTGCGATTTAAAGATGAACCTGCTGTGCGCTGTAATGCCCAAATGCAAAGCCATCACTTACAAAAATGGTGTCTGTTAGATGATGCATCTCGGAATTTATTAGAAGGAGCAATTAGGAAATTGGGACTTTCCGCTAGGGCGAGCGATCGCGTCTTAAAAGTATCCCGAACAATCGCCGATCTCGCTGGTGACGATCCGATTAAAACCCACCACGTCGCCGAGGCAATTCAGTATCGCACTATCGATCGAATGCAATAAGTTAACCCGATTTGCTAATTGCTAATTGCTAATTGCTAATTGGAAAAGAGAGAAAAGTTCACAATAATACTTTCCATTAGCCATTAGCCGCACGGTTGAGATAACTGGCAACTTTAGTTAATTTAGTTAAATTAGGAGATAGACAAATGTTAGGATTTGACCGCATTACTTTTGACCGCAACATCATGGCTGGACAAGCCTGCATTCGGGGAATGCGAATTACCGTTTCTTTAGTTTTAAATTTGCTAGCACATGGCAAATCAATTGCCGATATTATAGCAGATTATCCCGAACTTGAAACAGAAGATATTCAACAATGCCTGGAATATGCGGCTTGGTTAGCCAAAGAACAAGTTTATCCGAGAGGGTGAGCAAATTTGATGAGATTTTTAGCCAATATGGGGATTTCTCCCCGCACCGTTAAGTGGTTGCGATCGCAAGGACACGAAGCCATTCGTTTAGTAGAAAAAGGTTGGCAGTTTTTAACCGATGAAGAAATTGTTATCAAGGCGCGCCAAGAAGAGCGGATTATCCTAACCAGAGATTTTGGCATTGATTCGCTCATCGTCATGAGCGGCGAACTATCGCCCAGTATAATTTTATTACGGCTCAACGATGAAAGACCAGAAATGGTGAATGAAATATTAGCAGAAGTGCTGCCACAGTTTGCCAACGAATTGGAATTAGGCGCTATTATTACTGTGAGCGAAGAAGCGATCCGCGTGCGAAAATTACCGATATAAGATGAGTAGGGTTGGAATTTACCTAACATTTCAAATCAAATACAAGCACTTGGGAGTTAACACGAGCAAAGTAAATGCGCTCGCTACGTCAGAGAACCAAAGTAAAAAGTATCGGTTGCGGGATCGAAAGCAAAACGGATTCTTTCTAAAAAACCACCCAAGCCGATAAAAGAAGGAAAATTACCCCATAATTCTTCTCTATCCGGTACAAAAACAGTCGCTTGTACATCCAAGTCATCACCTAACTCTGCGACCAACTTTATATTCAATCTATAAATATTTCCATCCAACCACATTCCTCTAATTAACATTCTCTCCCTGGCTAAAGCAGAAGCAGAATTCACACCGGCAATTCTAGCGATCGCTGGTGCTAAGACTACATAAGGCGCACCTGTATCCACAACAGCTTCTGTGGGATAACCTGCAATTTCTACCCTTATAAAAATTCTATTTGTTTTCTCATTAGGAGTTGCAGGCTTGTACTTATACTGAATAGCACCTGTAGCAAAAGTATCGCCATTTGTAAAAAGCAATAGCATCAGTAAATAACTGTAAAAAATGTACCTTTTAAATCTCCTACTTTAGCTGCTAATTCGTCAAGAGAAGCTGCATCGGCTAGCAACTCGCCATTGCGAAGTGCTACCCATCGCCCTATATAGTTCAACCGATTTTTATCCATCCATGCTCGATCTGCCATAATACTTTGACGACGCTCAGGGTTGCTAGGAACGACGGTAGCTTTTGGCGGGGCGAGAACATAAGCGTAATATTGAATCTTTTCATTTTCAGGATAAAGTTCAACGGCTCGAAAAGCCAATTGACGTGCTATGTGCAAACCTCCTCGCTCAAAATCAGATTTAATCGCATTGATAAAATCTTCGGGTGAATTGTAAGTTGTGGGTAAACCTCTTGCTGCCAATTCAATTTGAAATTCTTCCCAAGGGATAATCTCTTCCTGGGTTTTTAGCTTTTGGGGAACTTTTTCCTCGTTTTGCAGGTTTTGAACAAGGGTGAATAGTTTCTCCCAAACTTCCATACTCAGAAAGACACCCGATCGCTTTCCCTCGGCGTCTACAATAAACTTTACCTGCTGCAATAGTTCTTGAGTATTCATATTTGCTTCATTATCTGGGGTCAATTTTTCTCAAACTCTGTCACCATAGCTTGACGGATTTGATTCTATTATGACCTGTTTAAACGCTAAAATGTGACAGATGCTCTGCCTCCAAACTGCGATCGCGCGATCTACGTTGCTGGAAACGGGCAATATGTGGAGGGAAATATTGCTAGCTCTTACTCTAAGCTTTGAGCCAATATTTGAAACGTTTTGATATCTTCTGAGCGGAAATTACCCTCAATTTTGTCATCCTGCACTCGCACTATCTCTGCTCGACCATCTTTAGCAGCAATCGCGATCGCAAACACACGACGCCATTCGTTTAGTTGAAAAAGGTTGGCAGTTTTTAATCGATGAAGAAATTGTCATCTTCGCTCGCGCCTAAGATTTCAGCTACAATGAGAACAAAACGGAGTCATGTAGGATGACAAACCAAGCAAAAACATTGGAAAAACTAGAAATATTGCAAATAATTTACAGCCAAGGGGGATACAGTAGCGATCTTGTAGAGCGGACTCTAGAAAAACTCATTGCTCATGAAATAACAACTGCACAACAGGAAGCTGGGGAGTTAAAAACAGAATTGCAAGCATTTGAAGAAAAGTATCAAATGTCATCTGAGGATTTTTACCAGCGTTTCCGTTTAGGGGAAATGGGTGATGCAGTCGATTTTGTTGAGTGGAGTGCTTTTTATCAAATGTGGACATCTGTGCAGCAGCGACTAAAAATTCTGCAAGCTCAGCAAGCATGACACTTCCACAGCAGTATTTAACCGAAATCAAGGCAAAATTGATTGCCAGTTCTGTCGTCGATTCCATTGCCATTGTCAAAGAACGTGCTTCGCTCGCTCAAGGGTATTTTCGGGCGCGACTTACCCTGACTAACGGTGACTTTCTAGAAGTAGTAGAATACTTGTCAAAGATGGACGCTGCGTGACAGAAAGTTATCGACATCAATGGATGGACGAAAAGCAACAAGTATTAAAAAAACGGTGGGATAATGTAGAACATTTTCCAAATTTGCCGAATTTACCACATCACGTACATGTGGGTGATGAATCTAACGTAGCTCCAGGTAAATCTCTGAGTATCCTAGAATTAATAGAGATTGTGGAAACCGAACTAATTTAACTAGGGCAACAATCCTTGAGGGAACAATTCAAGAATAAATAAGTGCAATAAAATAACAATAATTTGCTAACATTATGGTAAAAAAAATACCAGCGAGCGCTATAAAATATTAAAAGAGTTGGCTCGAACAGCGAACGAGGGCAAACCTAAGTTGTACAATAAGACAGTTGTAATCTGTGGCGGACTGTGATTGAGCGATATACGTTGCCTGAAATGGGCAACCTGTGGACGGAAACTTATAAACTTAAGACTTGGCTTCAGGTAGAAATAGCCGTTTGCGAGGCGCAAGCCGAATTGGGTTATATCCCCGCTGAAGCTGTTGAGGAAATTAAGGCGAAGGCGAATTTTGACCCCCAACGGGTGCTGGAAATTGAAGCGGAAGTCCGCCACGATATGATTGCGTTCTTAACCAATGTTAATGAATATGTGGGGGACGCGGGACGTTATATCCATTTGGGTTTGACGAGTTCGGATGTGCTGGATACGGCGTTGGCGCTGCAATTGGTAGCGAGTGTAAATGTATTGTTGGAACGGGTGGAAGATTTAATCCAAGCGATTCGCTACCAAGCACAACAGCATCGCAATACAGTGATGATCGGGCGATCGCATGGTATCCACGCCGAACCGATCACCTTTGGGTTTAAACTAGCAGGATGGCTGGCGGAAATGTTGCGTCACCGCGATCGCTTGGTACGCCTCCGCCAAGATATCGCCGTTGGTAAAATCTCCGGTGCGGTGGGAACTTATGCCAATATTGAACCGCGTGTAGAAGCACTTGCTTGTCAAAAACTCGCACTCCAACCCGATACCGCATCTACACAGGTAGTCTCGCGGGATATTCACGCCGATTTTGTCCAAACTTTAGCATTAGTCGCAGCTTCCATCGAACGCTTTGCTGTGGAAATTCGCAACTTGCAACGCACAGATGTTTTAGAAGTTGAAGAATATTTCTCCAAAGGACAAAAAGGCTCTTCTGCCATGCCCCACAAACGCAATCCGATTCGTTCGGAACGACTGACGGGAATGGCAAGAATTATCCGCGGACACGCAGTTGCTGCGATCGAAAATGTCGCGCTTTGGCACGAGAGGGATATCTCTCACAGTTCCGTGGAACGGGTAATCTTACCAGACGCCTGTATCTTAACGCACTTCATGTTAGTGGATATTACTGATTTGGTGAAACATCTATTAGTTTATCCGGAAAACATGGAACGAAATATGAACGTTTACGGCGGCGTTGTATTCAGTCAGCGGGTGTTATTAACCTTGGTAGGAAAGGGAATAAGTCGCGAAGAAGCCTATACAATTGTACAATCTTGCGCGCATCAAGCTTGGAATAAACCCGATGGTAATTTCCACGATTTGATTGCAAAAGATAGTCGCGTCACCCAGCTATTATCGCCAGAAGAAATAGAAGCTTGCTTCGATCCTCAACACCATTTGAAACATTTAGATCAGGTGTATCAGCGCCTTAGCATCTGATTAGGGGTAGGCTTTACTTATATCATGTCCGGTTAGGGTTGTTGTAGGGGTAGATTTTACCAATAAAATTTGCCTCCTACAGATATGCGATCAAAACCCCCCCTACTGCTAAGCTCGCGAAGCGGCTAATGGCTAATGGCTAATGGCTAATGTCAGGAAAAAAGCAATTAGCAATTAGCAATTAGCCATTAGCAATGTCTACTTATTTAAAACCTGAGGGATTAATTTCACCTATGTATGAAACTTGTTCAAAGGTCTTACCTCAACCGATTTTAGCGCAAAAGGATCTTGGTATAAGTTGAGCTTTTGCTGAATAAGCAACCAGAAGAAGGGGAGATCGTCTACTAAATATCTTTTCCACAAACGCCTTGGTTCAGATAGAAGTCGATACAACCACTCTAATCCTAGCTGACTCACAGGTTTAGGCGCTCTTGGTTTGGCACCAGCTTCAAAGTCAATGGTTGCACCAATTGCTAAAAATATTTTGATATTTTTTAACTGGTCTTTGTATTTAAAAATCCACTTTTCTTGTTTAGGACATCCTACACCTATTGCCAGAACTGTGGCTCCCGATTCCTCGATCAAATCAACTATTTTTTGGCATTCACTTTCATTTTTTTCAAAACCAAAAGAGGGAGAATACGCACCAACAACTATTTCCCTGCCTACCTTTTGATTGATTCTTTCCTTAGCTTTTTTCGCCACTCCTTCACCGGAACCCAACAAAAAAATTCTAGTTGATTTATTATTTTTGTTAAACTGATAAAATTCGGAAAAAAAATCAGATCCAGAAATCTTTTCTTTGAGGGGATACCCCAAAAATTTGGCAGCTAAAAATATAATCTGGCTATCACAAACACGATAATTACATAGTTTGTAAAGCTGATAAAACTCTCGATCTTTTTGGATTTTAATCAAATGATCTACATTGGGTGTTATTAAAATTCCACCCTGCTGAGTCAGTTTTTCTAGCAACTCTTGTTTCGAGATGTTGTCGATAGATACATTGAGTATATTAACCTTTTTCATGATTCTTGCTCCTCCATGGGAAAAATTATTGACGAATTCGATTCCATTCAGGTAACTAACTTGAAACAGCTATTTTTCAAGATTTACGCCATTGATGGTTAGCCGTGAAAAATAGCTGCAACGTATAGCTCAGTACCGCAAAGATCGCTGTAGTCCAAATCCCGGTTATCAAACATTCCGACGACCTGAAAACCATTTTTGGCTAGAAGAAGTTCCAATTCCTTAGAGGAAAACAAACGATATCTACAGTAATCTTCTATCGGTTCTTGTCCCGGAAGGTGCCAAATTCGCTGGCGATCCAGAAATTGTTGGCGCTGTCGGAAAATAGACTTGGCGATCGCTTCCCCATAAAATCTTTCTGAAACGCTCTTCAATGGCTTTTTATTCAACCTGTTTTCAGGCATATAAGCGTCAGCATTCAAAGCTTCTAGGAGCAGCAAGGTTCCCGTTTTTGCGTGGTCGGCATAGGTCTGTAACGTCCGATCAAGATCCCGATTGGTCAGCGCATAATTGATTGCCCATCTTAAGGATAAGATCCCATCGAAGCGCTGCTGCAAGCGGAACGAACTTGTATCGCCTACTTTAAACGTCAAGTTTGGATATCTAAACTGAGCAGAGCGAACAATTTGCAGTCTATCGTCGATACCCACACAGTTTGGACAGATGCGGGACAAAGCATTCAGTTCGCGACCCAGACCGCATCGAATATCCAAGATGGAGGAAGGAACGCGCTGCAAGTAACGGAAAAACATCCGCTGACACATTTTGGACAGTTCAATGTCGAAGGCAGAATAAATCTGTTCGTGAAGTTCAATTTGAGAATACAGCGATCGATCTATTTGCTTATTTATAAACATGAATTACCTCTATTATTTTTTTGTCAAATTTACCTGAATATCCGGGTTTTTAGGTAGAATTAATTACCAAAATCGTCAATTAAGCCCGCAACTTAAATTAGATCGATGCGAGGGCACTTGTTTGACTTCCCATACTTTTAACCCCATACAACATCCTCAATTTTTTCGGCTAATTAAGCAAATTTTTGTGGATAATTTGGGTAAATTAATTGCTGCTTTGCCATTTGGATTTCTTTAGATTAAAAACGGGAGCGCATCCCATAAGTCTGGTTACAGCAATGGGCAGATATATTCCTATACTTGCCCCCGTTGTAAAATTGCTGACGACCTAGACAAAGATTTGTTTAGTTTTTTTAGCGCATATTCTGCTCGTTTTCGACCGAGAATTTCTTGTCTCAATTTGGCATTTTTTTTAGCCAATTGAGTCTGCAATTTTTTGATGGTCAGCTGATAATTAACCCGAACTAAAACCTCTTCGACCTTAATGGGTTCAGTGATATAATCGGCTGCGCCCACAGCAAAAATTTTGACAACATCATCGAACTGAGTAGGAACATCCATGAAAATGATTGGAATTGAGCAAGTCGCTGGATTTGCGACGAGAGCAGCACAGACTTCATAACCACTCATACCTCGCAGATGCATCTTGAGCAAAATTAAATCTGGTAGCTTTGTTTGTACGGTTTTGATTGCCGCTGCTCCAGTTAATGCCTTGCGAAGTTTATAACCTTGTTTTATCAGTAATGTGGATAAAAAGAGCAGGTTATGTGGACGGTCATCAATAATTAACAGCGTGCTTCCAGTTACGCTGACTAAATTTTCATTCATGTTTGATTAAGCACTGGTTACATTTGCTACTGACATAACCCCAGAGAGTACAGGGAGTCATTGTCTCCAACTTGGCTGGAATCGAGTTGAAAAATGCGTAGATGCTTTTCTGATCGGCTGTATAAATAGTTTGCATCCAATGCCAGACTCGTGCAACTCAAGATCGCAAGTTAAGCACGCAACTTAAGATTATTTCTGTCTATAGAGCGATGCGATCTCACTTCCTTGAGTTCCAGTACTTGCACCCGCAGACACAATCCTCAAGTTTGTCGGATGCTTAGCAAGGATTTGTGGAAAATTTGTGCAAATTAAGGCAACTTTACAAAAATTTACATTAAGTGAGATTTAAAAGGCCAAAAACAGGATTTCGACCTAGATCTCTCACAGAAACCGGGTTTCTCGATCGCTCTCTGGTTCGCTTTCCCAAGGATGTTTCGTATCACCTTAGTTTCTTTGTGTCAGCGGTTTCTCGATCGCTCTCTGGTTCGCTTTCCCAGGGATTTTTCGTATCACCTTAGTTTCTTTGGGTAAGTCTTGGCATGTTTTCTATCCTGGGACAGATGCCAAGGGTAAACTGTTATTCTAGAAGCAATAAAATTGTTGGTTAAAAAGTTGAGACCAACATGCTTGCCTTGTAGGGCTAACGATTAGAAAACCCAGTTATATAGCACTTGGGAGGCTTTATTTTGGTGTCACCAGCTGATCAGTCACCAAAGCGTAAGCGAGGTGTTATCCTAACCCCTCAAGGTTGGCAGCGCTTGCAAGCAGCAAAGCGGCAGTCAGAAATTGAAGAAAATTCTCGCAACCCCTACACTTTGGAACAATTGAGGGCTCGCACTTCCTTGAGTACCAATACCCTCACTAGAATACACAACCGCAAAGTTGCGGTGGATCGGCAAAGTCTGGAATATTATTTTGCCGCGTTTAATTTAACTTTGAATGAGATGGATTGTACCAAACTTTCCCCTGAAAGTCTAGAGAGTCCGCCAAAAATCTGTCTCAAAGGTCAAGTAACGCTGAATTCCCATTTTTATGTAGAGCGTCCCCCCATCGAAACCCTGTGTGACGAAACTATTTTGCAACCTGGGGCGTTAATTCGCATCAAAGCGCCCAAACAGATGGGTAAAACCTCTCTGATGGCGAGGATTCTCCAGCAAGCGAGAGGGAAAAATCTAAGAACAGTGACTTTAAGCTTCCAACTGGCGGATGCTACGGTTTTTAGCGATTTAAATCGCTTTCTCCAGTGGTTTTGTGCGATTGTGACTCGGAGTTTGGGACTCCCCAATCAAATTTCCGACTATTGGGATGAGATTTTTGGCGCTAATTACAACTGTACGGATTACTTCGAGAATTATTTGTTGGCAAACATTGAAATTCCGCTGGTTTTGGCATTAGATGAAGTGGACGTAGTGTTTAATTACCCGGAAATTGCCACCGATTTTTTCGGCTTACTGCGAGCTTGGTATGAAAAAAGCAAGTATGGCGATTCGGGAAGCGATGTTTGGCAAAAACTGCGGTTAATAGTGGTATATTCTACCGAAGTTTATATCCCGATCAATCTCAATCAATCGCCTTTTAATGTTGGTTTATCGGTTGAGTTGCCAGAGTTTACCCGCGAACAGGTGCTTTATTTAGCCAGTCTGTACCAATTGGATTGGCAGCAAGAGGAAGTAGAAAGTTTAATGGGTTTGATTGGCGGGAATCCTTATTTAGTGCAGCTAGCAATGCATCGCATTAGCTGTGAAGAGATGAGCCTGGAACAGTTATTAAAAACCGCAGTTGCAGAAACCGGAATTTATAGCAATTATCTGCGAGGAATCTTGTGGAATCTCAAACATTATCCAGAACTGATGAAGGCGCTGACGCGAGTGGTGCTGTCACCCAATCCGCTGGAATTGGATCCGGTGCAGGGGTTTAAATTGCAAAGTATGGGAGTGGTAAGGGAACAAGACCGGGGATTCGTCCCCAGTTGCGATTTGTATCGTCAGTATTTTCGAGAATGCTTCAGCAGATCCCAGTTGAATGCCATCGAAGAAAGTCGCTTCGCCACGATTGTTGTCACCGATGCGGTCAATTTTGCGGCGCTGGTAAAAGCTGATTCAGAACGAACGCAGAATCAACTTTATCAAGACTTAGAGTTGATCTCCCAGCTATCTATGCAGTTTGAAGGTCAGGTAATTAAATCTATTGACGCTGGGTTATCGATCTACTTTCCGAATGCGACCAATGCAGTAAAATGCGCCCGAGAGATGCAACGGATATTCAATCAGGCGGCGCAACTCGCGAAAGAACCAGTGCTAATTCATCGCATTGGTATTCATATAGGAGAGGTGATTTTCAATTGCAGCGATATTACCGGAACTGGGGTCAAGATTGCGGAGCGCTTGCCAGGAGAAGCTCCCTCTGGAGGGATTTGTATTTCCCACGCAGTTTATGAAGCGGTCAAACCTTATCTTCCCCTGGAATTGCTCGACTTGGGAGAACAGGAATTTGAGGGAATTGAACAACCGATATGGGTGTATCAAATTGAGCTGGATTTTGCATTCAACAACTTGCAAGTGCCAACGTAAGGTGTTGAAATGCTGACTGGAAAAAGTCCTTCTTACGAATATAAGGTTGGTGGAAGTTTACCGCTTGATGCCCCTAGTTATGTGAGGCGTCAGGCGGATGAGGATTTGTACCGAGCGCTGAAAAACAGTGAGTTTTGCTACGTCCTCAATTCGCGACAGATGGGCAAGTCGAGTTTGAGGGTGCAAACGATGCACCGCTTGCGTCAGGCAGGGATTCGCTGCGAGTCGATCGATTTGACATTAATTGGTACGCAACAGGTGACGCCAGAACAGTGGTATGCCTCGTTGGTGGCTTTTTTAGCCCACAGTTTTCGCCTCAAGGTGAACGTGCGATCCTGGTGGCGCGATCGCAATCATCTTTCCTTAGTAAACCGTTTGAGCGAATTTCTGGAAACGGTACTGCTGGGTGAAATTGAGCAAAATATCGTCATTTTTATGGATGAAATCGATAGCGTCCTGGGTTTAAAGTTCCCGATTGACGATTTTTTTGCCCTGATTCGCGCTTGTTACAACAAAAGAGCGGAAAATTCAGCCTATGAGCGCCTGACTTTTGCGCTGTTGGGAGTCGCTACACCCGCAGATTTAATTGCGGACAAAAACCGCACCCCATTTAATATCGGACGGGCGATTGAACTCAAGGGTTTTGATATAGAGGAAGCGATGCCTCTGTTGCCGGGATTAGTTCAATCTCTATTGCCAAAAACCCCTATCGATAATAACGCATTCGGCGATGCTAGCCAGCCTGTAGCGGTTTTGCAGCAAATATTATACTGGACTGGCGGACA
Organism: Microseira sp. BLCC-F43; assembly: GCF_041929235.1. Classification (NCBI taxonomy): domain Bacteria; kingdom Bacillati; phylum Cyanobacteriota; class Cyanophyceae; order Aerosakkonematales; family Aerosakkonemataceae; genus Microseira; species Microseira sp. BLCC-F43. The sequence continues at coordinate 40,668 of NZ_JBHFNP010000149.1, read as the reverse complement.
GCCATTTCTCACCCAAAAGCTTTGCCAGATCGTGGTTAATTATTGTCGAGGTATGGGCGAGGAAGTTGGGAAAATTCCTCCAGGAACAGAGGCACTTTGGGTGGAGGAGTTGGTGCGATCGCATATCATCGAAAACTGGGAAAGTAAAGATGAACCATATCATTTAAAAACCATCCGCGATCGCCTCCTCAGAAACGAGCAACGAGCAGGGCATCTGTTAGGACTTTATCAGCAAATTCTGCTCGCTCGTGAAGCTGGGGAAATCGGCATCGCCGCTGATGAAAGTTCCGCACAAATCGAATTATTGCTATCGGGATTGGTAGTGAAACATGAGGAATTTCTTCAGATTCGCAACCCGATTTATCAAGCTGTATTCAATCTCAATTGGGTAGGAAAACAGTTAGAAAAACTGCGCCCCTATGCCCCCATGCTAAGTGCTTGGCTAGCTTCTGCGGGTGAAGATGATTCGCGACTATTGCGAGGAAAAGCATTACGAGAAGCGCTGGAGTGGTCAGCATCTCGTAAATTGAGCAATCAAGATTATCAGTTTTTAGCCAAAAGCCAAGAATTGGAACGCCAAGAAGTGCAAAGAACGCTAGAGGCAGAACGAGCAAAGGCAATTGAATCGCAACTGATAGAGGAACAAAAAAGACTGGCACAACAGCAAAAAACTGCCAAATTGCAGCGGATATTGCTGGGTGTTAGCAGTTTAGCCTTAGCGATTAGTTCCGGATTCGGGATGATGGCATTTTTACAGTACCGCAAAGCTGCACTGAGTGAAATTCAAGCATTAGCTTCATCGTCTCAAGGCAGTTTTGATTCCCAGCGCCACTTGGATGCACTGATCGAAGCGATAAAAGCTAAGCGCCAATTGCAAAATCTAGGCACAGTCAACACAAAAATTGCAGCAGAAGTTGACGCGATATTGCGACAAGCAATTTACGGTGCCGATGAGTTTAACCGCTTGGTAGGACATCAAGGCGGCGCGATGGGAGTTGCCTTTAGTCCGGATGGCAAGATGATAGCAACTTCGAGTAATGATAGAACTGTGAAACTCTGGAAACGGGACGGAACTTTACTCAAAACTTTACCCCATAACGCCACAGTTTTTAGAGTCAAATTCAGTCCGGATGGTTCCCTAATTGCCTCAGCAAATTTAGATGGTACGGTTAAACTCTGGCGACGAGATGGCAGATTACTTAAAAGTTGGCAAGCTCATCGGGCGGCTGTTTGGGATGTGGCGTTTAGTCCCCAAGGTAATAGAATAGTCTCGGCTAGCGATGATAATACCCTAAAAGTATGGCAGCTAGATGGCACTTTAGTGGCTACATTGAAAGGTCATCAAACCACTGTGTGGGGGGTTGCCTTCAGTCCCCAGGGAAATCTGATTGCTTCCGCCGGTTTTGATGATACGATTCGACTGTGGCAACCGGATGGTATCCTAGTACGAACCATCAAGGCTAATAGTCTGCTGGTCAGAGGAGTTGCCTTTAGTCCTCAAGGCAATATTTTCGCCTCATCCAATGACGATGGTACGGTTAAACTCTGGAAATTAGACGGGACTTTAGTTAACACCCTTAAAGGACATAAAGGTCAAGTCGAAAGAGTTGTTTTCAGTCCCAATGGCAAGCAAATCGCCTCCGTTGGTGCCGATAAAACGGTCAAAATTTGGCAGTCTGACGGCACGTTAATCAAAACATTTCAGGGACATGAGAGTAGTATTTTGGATGTAACTTTTAGTCCTGATGGTAATATTATCGCTTCCGCCAGTGCCGATAGTACCGTAAAAATTTGGCGGCTAGAGGAAAAATTAGTCAAAACTCTCAATCCGATTAAGGCACAAGTGTGGAACATTGCTTATGCACCCGATGGAAGTCTGATCGCTTTGGCAGGTCGAGAGAAAACAATTAAACTGTTCGATCCTAAAGGGAATCTGCTGTTAACTCTCAAAGGACATAAATCTACAGTGCGAGGTGTTGCCTTCAGTTTCGATAGTAAATTCATCGCTTCCGCCAGTGCGGACAAAACCGTGAAACTGTGGCGCACCGATGGCACGTTAGTTAAAACCTTCACAGGACACAGCGCACCAGTTTGGCGTTTAGCTTTCAGTCCTGATGGTCATACCCTTGCCTCTACCAGCGATGATAATACAATTAAACTTTGGCAATTGGACGGAAAGTTAATTACCACCTTCAAAGGACATAGTGCCAGAGTTTATCAAGTCCGTTTTACCCCAGATGGCAATCAGCTTGCCTCAGTTAGTGAAGATGGCAATCTCATTATTTGGCAACGAAACGGAACTTTGTTACACCGCATCAAAGCACATAATAATGCAGTTTGGGGTTTGTCAATTAGTCTTGATGGTCAACTCATTGCCACCTCAAGTATGGATAGTACCATCAAACTGTGGCGACTTGATGGCACTTTAGTACGGACTCTCAAGGGTCATAAAATCCAAGCGCCTACGGTTGAGTTTAGTCCTGATGGAAAGATGCTAGCTTCTGGCAGTTTGGATAATACAGTTAAATTGTGGCAGCTAGATGGTACTGAGTTGATTACTCTGTTAGGACAGGGGGGTGTTTGGGATGTTAAGTTTAGTCCTGATGGGAAATATCTGGTGTCAGCAAGCGATGAACCCAGCGTCTTTGTCTGGAATTTGGAGCAAATTTTCCATCTCGATGAAATGGCATACGCTTGCAATTGGGTGCGGGATTATCTGCGGACGAATGCAGAATTTAAAGAGAGAGACCCCGCGGATATCCATTTGTGCGATCGCCTCAAAAATTAGCCAAACTTTTAGCAAGACAAACCGGGTTTCTTGCTGCAATCTCTAGGGAAAAGTAGAATCTTTTTAAGATAAACCAGGTTTGTTTACGTCAACAAATTAGCCAAACTTTTAGCAAGACAAACCGGGTTTCTTGCTGCAATCTCTAGGGAAAAGTAGAATCTTTTTAAGATAAACCCGGTTTCTTTACGTAAAAAAATTAGCCAAGATTTTAGCAATGATTTTTGACCAATCCGAGTTTGATTTGCGTTGCGAGTGGGGAGAATGGGGAGTTGCTAAACTTGCCCCCATCAGCGATGTGGTAATCATTGTCGATGTCCTGTCTTTTTCAACTTGTGTAGAAATTGCTACAAACAACAAAGCAATTGTCTTTCCTTATCCCTGGCGCGATGAGTCAGCTGCCGAGTACGCTAAATCTGTGCAGGCAGAATTGGCAAGTAGCGATCGCCAACAAGGATACTCGCTTTCCCCTGCAACGCTGGTGAATATTCCCGCCGGAACTAGGTTAGTTTTACCATCTCCCAACGGTTCAAATTTAACATTGCGGACTCTGAACACACCTACTTTGGCGGGGTGTCTTCGCAATTGTGGTGCGATCGCTCGCAATGCCCCTAACTACGGTGCTAAAATTGCCGTCATTCCAGCAGGAGAGCGATGGGAAGATGGCAGTTTGCGTCCAGCGTGGGAAGATTTAATTGGAGCAGGTGCTATTCTTAGTTATTTGGAAGGAAAACTTTCACCCGAAGCGGAAGCTGCTGTAGCAGTATTTCAAAACTGGCGTGACTCGCTTGGTGACGCTTTGAAACAATGCAGTTCTGGTAAAGAGTTAATCGCCAGGGGATTTACACTAGACGTGGAAATTGCCGCAGCTTTAAATGTTAGCAATTGCATACCCGTATTCGCGGATGGAGCTTATAGCGTTTTCCCTTAAATCTGTAACAGATCCCCCTAAATCCCCCTTAAAAAGGGGGACTTTGATTCTGCTTCCCCCCAAGGCATTGGGGGTTATACCGATTTCCCTTGATAATGCTACACATCAACATGTGGGGATTGTAGGGGCGGGTTTTACCAATAACCTTTGGTAAAAACAAACAGTTGAACTAAACCCGCCCCGCCCCAAGTGTTTCGCATTCATGGGAAAACCGTATTAGGGGGGATGGGATTTATCGCATCTTGAAGCGAAAACGATCGACTTTGATTCTGCTTCCCCCCTTGCCAAGGGGGGTGAGGCGGGATGGGATTTGTACCATCTTGAAGCGAAAACGATATTTATCTCGGTTCTTGGCATAGTTTTCCTACATAACTAATAACTTCTGGGAAGAAACTTAAAAAATCAGACTCTATTCCAGAGTAATTATTCATCAGTTCATCGATTGCTGTCGCCAAAGTATTTTCTCTTTTCAAGCGTCGGGATATCCGCGCAAATGCTAAACCAACGCCTTCGGGCGTTCTGTAAGAGCGGAGCCAATCTTCAGCAATCATTCTGGGTAGTGCTTTCTGTAAATTAGCTGGTAAAATATCTTGATATTTTTGTAATTATGTATAAATATTGCCGATAAATTTATCTAAACTTTCATCAGAAAACCTCTCCCAATGCTTTGCTAAAAAATGGTCGTAACAAACATCGATAATAATGCCGGAAAATCTTCTATTATAAACGATTCGCCTTTTACTGTTAATAAAAATTCGGTGCGTATCTGTAAATTCATCAACTTTTCGATGCAGCTTTATACCTTTGATAATTTCCGCACTATATTGGTTGTTATATTTTTCTAAATTGCCCTTGACAAAATCGCCCATTAGGTTTCCAATTCGGGATTCAGGATGGTTTTCTGCTAATAGTAAATGAGCGAGATAGTTCATAGATGAGCGATTTCAAAATAAACCGGGTTTTTTAAACAATATCTTTGCCAAAAAGGCGATACCCTAAAGGGTATCGCTATACAAACAAAGCCCGCCTTCGCGGGCTAAAATTTTTACAGCCCGCGAAGGCGGGCTTTGTTTGTGTAGCCCCAGGTTTTAACCTGGGGGTGGGGGCGTTTCTGAGTGGCTTTAATTTTCCGACTTTTCTGCTTTGAGGAGGGGGAAAGCGATCGCATCCCGAATACTGGCACAATCAGTCAGCAACATCACCAAGCGATCGATGCCAATTCCCAATCCCCCCGTCGGCGGCATTCCGTATTCCAACGCGGTGAGGAAATCTTCATCCACGCCTTGCGCTTCCAAATCTCCCGCCGCCTTCCTTTCCGCTTGCGCTTCCAGTCGCAGTCGCTGATCGATGGGATCGGTTAATTCAGAAAAGCTATTCGCAGTTTCTCGCCCTACTATAAATAGCTCAAATCGCTCGACCAAACCTGGTTTTTCCCGGTGAGGTTTCGCCAGGGGAGAAATTTCCACCGGATAATCAATTACAAAGGTAGGTTGAATCAGATGGGATTCTACCGTTTGCTCAAACATTTCATTCAGCAAATGTCCCATCGTTTCGCAGTCTTCCAAACCTTCAACGCCAAACTCGTGGGCAGCTTTTCTTGCTTCGTGAACTGTTTGGAAACGGTTCAAATCTAACCCGGTTTTTTCTTGTACTAACTCGTGCATGGTAGCGCGACGCCAGGGAGGTGTTAAGTTTATTTCCTCACCTTGATAAGTAATTTGCAGCGTACCTAACACTTCTTGGGCGACGGTAGCAATCAAATTTTCCGTCAGCGCCATCATGTCGTTGTAGTCGGCATAAGCTTGGTACACTTCAATCGTGGTAAATTCGGGATTGTGGCGCGTGGAGACACCTTCGTTGCGGAAAATTCGCCCCAATTCGTACACTTTTTCAAACCCACCTACAATTAATCGCTTCAGGTGCAATTCTGTCGCGATTCGCAGGTACAATTCCATTTCCAGGGTATTGTGATACGTGATAAAAGGACGCGCATCTGCACCGCCTGCTTCTGATTGCAGGACTGGCGTTTCTATTTCTAGGAAACCCCTTTCGTCTAAATAGCGCCGAATTCCTGTGGTAATTTGAGCGCGACGGCGGAAGGTTTCGCGTACTTGGGGATTTACAATTAAGTCAACGTAGCGCTGGCGGTAGCGTTTAGCAACGTCGGTGAGTCCGTGCCACTTATCGGGTAAAGGTAATAAGGATTTAGTTAAAATCGCGTATTGCTTGACATAAACCGATAGTTCGCCTTTTTCAGTGCGTTTAATCGTCCCTTTAACGCCGATAATATCGCCGACATCGGTGAGTTGCTTCAAGTGGTTAAAAGCTTCCCCATCGATATCTGCCATGCTTTCGGAGATTCTTTTCTTATCCAGATATAGCTGAATCGTGTCAGTTTCGTCTTGCAAGCTAAAGAAGGCGAGTTTGCCGAAGACGCGACGTGCTAAGATACGTCCTGCGAGCGCAACTTCTAGGTCAACTTCTTCACCGCTGGGTAACTCGGCGTATTTCTCCTGAAGTTCCGCTGCGTGGTGGGTAGACTCCCAACGGTAGGCGTAGGGATTGAAACCCAGTTGCTTAATCTGTTCGACTTTCTGGAGTCGCGTAGCGCGGATTTCTTCTAGGGTTGATTCGTGTTCTCTTGGGGACTGATCGGAGGACATGGTGATATTTTTTATAAGCGATCGCTTTGCGCCCTGATGCTAAAGTTAATTTAAGCATAGGCCGATAGCGAATTTATATTATAAAGTCAGAAACCCGGTTTTTTACAAAAACCGGGTTTCTAGAGAGAGGGTGTCGCCCGTCAATTTCCTTCGCTTTTAATTACGATGGAATAAAGAAGCGAAGTCTTCCATCCTCACCCCAAAAAACCTATGAACCCCATCCTCTTAAATTTCACAGAAATTGACGAAATGCAAGCCATCTTGCACGATTATCCCCCCGCTGACGAAGCAATGGAACTGCTCAAAAAACACAACGGCAGACTCGACACGACTTTCGAGCAGTTGTGGACCCAAGCAAACGGAATCGAACCACTCGAAACTCAAAAATCTCTCTGGCAAGTGACGCTGAAAGTTATGCGGGATGAACTTTGCGGTCACGAGGGTTTTCGGGCGATTCTCAACGAATATCTTAAAAATCCAGGAAATGCGGCTTTATTGACTACGTTGGTTGTGACTTTGTCTGGGATTACAACGTTGCCGATTAATCCAGGGATCGCTACTATTATCATTTTATATATTCTCAAAGTCGGGCTCGGCATTTTTTGCGAGTATACCGAACCAACTTCGCCAACAAGTGCAAGCTAAATGTTATTTCCTATTCACCTTGCCGCCAAATCTATAGCTCGCTCAGATTCTTCATAAAATACAGCGTAATTGGCTGGCAAATCTGGCAAGGTAAAGTAGAAAGTACTGCCTCCACCCAGACTACTTTCAACCCAAATTTTTCCGCCATACTGCTCAATGATACTGCGGCAGATAGCTAAACCAAGCCCAGAACCGCCTTTCTGGTGTGCGTCGGAAGGATAGACTTGCTCGAAGCGAGCAAAAATTGATTCGAGTTTATCTGATGGAATCCCCCGTCCCCGATCTTTTACTTTGATTAGTAAGTTTTGTAACTGAGGATTAGATCCCGCTTCCTCATCTCCAGTTTCTAGCAATTCCGCTGTCAACCACACTGTACTACCTGGGGTTGAAAATTTAATCGCATTACTAAGTAAATTCGTTAGCACTTGGATGATATGGTCTGGGTTAACGTATCGTTTTACGGGGATAGTGGAAAGCGATAGCGTCACCTCAGCTTGTTCAGACATTGCTTGCAAACTATCTGCCGCTTGTTCCATCAAATCGGCAATATTGCAGTTTTCTCTAGATGTCAAATCTATGCCTGCTTCGATCCGTTCCAAATCCAGAAGGTCGTTGAGCAGGCGTAACAAGCGATCGCTATTCGTCAGCGCAATGTCTATAAATTGATGTCCCTTCGCTTCCAGAACGCCATAATGCCCCGTACTCAAAAGCTCTAACGCAGTCTTTATACAAGCCAAAGGTGTGCGTAATTCGTGGCTGACGATGGAAATCAGTTCATCTTTTTTGTGTTCTGCCTGCTTGCGGGCTTCTATTTCCCGTTGCAAGCGATCGTTTTGTTTCTGGAGTTTATTTTGCAGGTTCCTGATCGTTAGTTGATTCTCAATCCTCGCTAATACTTCTTCTACTTGAAATGGTTTGGTAATGTAATCTACCCCACCTAATTCAAAGGCTTTTACTTTATCGGTTGTTTGGTCTAAAGCGCTCAGAAAAATTACGGGTATTTCGCGAGTATTATCTATTGATTTTAATTGTTTACAAACTTCATACCCATTAATTTTTGGCATGATGATATCGAGCAAAATCAAATCGGGGGGAGACGCGATCGCTGCCTTTAAAGCCAGGTTGCCGCAAATGGCTTTTTGGACTTTGTAACCCCGTTTATTCAATATTGTGGATAGAACCCGCAGGTTATTGGGTTCATCATCTACCACTAGGATTGTCGTGTTTCTAGTATCCATGTTTTACCATTGATTTTTTGATGAACGACTTCAGGTGCTGGCGATTCTTCTATAATTGTAATTTTACTTACATAATACAGCAGTAGCCGGGTTTGGCAGCCAAGGCGCTAATGTTTTTATGTTATCTTTACAAACAACGGCTAAATATCCAAACTTACCACAGTTAAGTCGGCGGGATGCTCAACGGTAAACTGATAGTATAGTTCCCGTTTATGCTTGCCCCTGGATTGACGTGGCAGCGCCAGCAACCATTCTAGCTGACCCATCTTGCCCAGCCCAATTGGGGGATTGGTGGATTTGAGGTGGACTTTAATTTGCTCGTTGCGGCTCACGGGCAATTGTTCGATTAGTCTTATGGTAGTCGCGCGATCGCGTAAATTGGTAACCACCAATCGATAATCATAGGTTGTGCGGCGATAATTCCCCATCAGTTCTACCTCCCGTTCAGCTAATTCCCGCTCAACTTTCAAACCCTCATCAACTCCTAAGTTCAGTTTAAACTCTTCTCCCGGTGCAACTTTCTCTAGCTGGGTCGTCCCTACCAGCGCATCATCGCGGAAAATATTCGCCTTACCCGGTAGCAGCGTTGCCCCCAGCACGTTATTCTTTACCGTAGCTTCAAGATAGGCAAACCTAAATAATCGCGGCACCGCGACGTACTCGGTGCGACAAGGATAATCTTGGCTAAAAATGACGACTTTATGCGCCGCTGCATCGGCGGGAATATTGCACCCCCCATCAACGCAGAATGTCACAACGCTACCCGATGAACTGACGACTTTCTGCGTTTCTACTACATTTTGTTTCTTAACCGCATCGGTTTCATCTGCCAACAGCACTTCTAACTCGGCGAAATCTGTATCCTCTCTCAAATCGGGCGCCGGTGCTGGAGTCGCATCCAAGCTGTCAATATACCAGGGTTTCAGCTTGGGAGGCAGTGTTGTCAGCGCTGGTTTGGCGGTAGAAAGTTTCAGGGCAACACCCATCCAATCTTCCCCTGTTTTTTGTCTAACTTCCGCTAAATAACTCAAATTTACCCGCTTGCTGCTGCTAGTCCGCAAATCGTATATGGGAGTCCAAATCGCTCGATTGACCAGGTAAGATACTTCTAACTCGAAATCAAGAGCATTAGCAGGCTCTACACTAACAACGATCTTGTAACTGCTCAACGTATCCTTATAAGCAGGTTGCACCATTTGCTGTCGCTGCTGGCGTAATGCTTCTAATTGTCGATCGATTTCTTGTTGTTCCCTTTCCCGCTGGGCAATTGTTTTAGCATATTCCCCGTGCTGCTGTCCCAAAAAGTTTAGGAACTCCTCAATCTCATTCAAACTAATTTTTTCTGGGCTATTTAATCCCGAATAACGTTCCACCGACTTTTCCCCCAAACCTCGGACAAAATCCCGTTGCAGTCCCACCGATGTCAGTATATCCCGCAGATTGCGCTGTTGTTCTTCTAACTGCCGAATTTGCTGACTTATCTGGACGACGCGCTTGGCAAAGGTTTCAGAAGCAAAAACTTTTTCGGTTCGCACGCCCAATAATTTCACGGGGACGCTACCGCTAACTTTTGCGCGTACCGAGTCCGTCTGGAGGGTTAACGGCAATTCAGAAACAATTAATTCGCGCTCATAACCAGTCAGCGACACCATACCGCGCCGAGTTACTAAAGCTTGATTTGTATAAACCGTCACTTCTGCTATGGGAGCGACTATCGACTGACTGGCTGGAAAAGAGGTTTCTGGGTTCATGGGATATGCCTCCCTTCCGCACTCGCGTTCGCAGTTACTAATTGAGGACTGACGCCAAGAAACCCGGTTTCTTGGTTCCTCGTGGGTAAGTCCTGTGATTTTTTCCCTTTCATTTCATAGGATAGTTCGTTAATTGGATTTATTCTTTTTAATTCTGTCAATTTCTTGTTGCAATTCTTCAATTTGTCGTCGCAAATCGTTAACTTGGTTGTTGGGGGTTTTAGCTTCAACTTCAACCGCTCCCTCTGGGGCGGAGCGTTTATAATTACCGTTGCGAATTTGGCGGTAGTCTTCGGAAGTTGACCACTGGCGCAGGTGACCGATGCGTTCTACTAAGAAAGGATGGCTGAGAAATACACCTTGAGCCAAGTTATTATAAAGCAGAAATTTATAAACTTGATTGAGTTCTTCTCGGTCGAGTTCTTGATACCTTTCCGATTGGCGGATAAATTCTTCTAAGCTGCATTCGTTGGCATATTTACTGCTACCGCCCGCTAATTTCATCATCCCACTCATGACGGGATTGATGTCATCCACGACTAATAAAGCCGCCCGATCGGCAGATAATTCGGCTTTGCGCTTCCACTCATAAAAGGCAAAAACTAAACCGCTGCCGATGACATTTCCCAATCCCAGAGTCAGTTCACCAATTAAAGAAGCAGTACTAATTGCCCAAATTGCCATTTGAGTTAAAGTAGTGTGACCGCATTTGATATGGCCTAATTCGTGGGCAATTACCGAACGCAGTTCGGTTTCATCCATTAAATCTAATAAGCCGGAATTGAGAACGATCGAAGGTTGTTCTTGACCCAAAGCATAAGCGTTGGAGATGGGATATTGACTGACAAATAAAGACGGTTCCGGGTAGATATCTAAATCCCGCACGCATTCGCGAAACATTTGATAAAGCGTAGAATACTGACGCGGCCCCACTTGAATGCTGTTGCCCATATGAAACACAAATTGGGGACGTTCGTAGAGAAATTCGACAAATTTTCGCGCGACGAGATCGAAGCCGGGTAAGTTGCGTAAGCTTTGTTCTGCTTCCAAATCTAGGGGGTGACGAAAGGCGTTGCTGGCGATTCCGGTGTAGGTGGGCATGATAACGATGATGGGATGGGATGGGTGACCTACCCTCGAAGGGTAGGGCGTGACAAACAAAGCCTGCCTACGCAGGCTTTAAAGCCGTTGATTTTTCTTCAGTCCGCGCAGGCGGACTTCGTTTGTATAGCCGCACCCTTGAGGGTGACGGCTTGAGGGTGATGGAGACTGATGGCAGGTGTGCGATCGCATAACCCCATGCTATCGTAATCCCCCTTGGACGTAGCTTGGCGAGGGGTAAGAGCCAACAAATGCAATGCTTAGCGCGGCATAATCTAGAAGCAGAGCGAATTGAGAAATATTATGCAAGCTTACAAACTCAAAGGCATAGTTGATGAAGCGGGTAACTTAGCGATCTCGTCCCCCGTTAAAATGCCACCCGGAGAAGTAGAAATCATCATTTTGCAGGCAGTTGAGACAGTTGATAACGATACACCGGCGAAAAGTAACCCAGAAAATGCCACACCTAAAAGACAATCTCGCACCAAAATCAAAGCTTTCCAAGATTGGTTTGAAAAAACCCAGCCTGCACCACCTGATTTTGATCCAGATCAAGCTCGCTGGGAAGCCTTAAAGGAGAAACATAATCTGTGAAAGCCTTGCTAGATAGTAATGTCATTGTATATCAAGGGATTATTGGATTTTCAGACCAATGTATCCAATAATTATTTTTCCCGGCCCTAATTCTACACAGAAATGAAGCCGCCAAGCTCCCGGTGTCATGCGGGCGTGCAAACTGAATATACGCTCCTCACCATCAGGACACTGAAACGTTAGGTTCTGTTTTAATTGCTTCAGCCTTGAATCACTTTCTGGAGATATCTTATAAGGAAGACGATTTAAATCAAAAGCACCATCTGTCCAAGTTTTGCAGTAATTATCGAGATGATATAAACGTTCTACTACTTGTCCTAGCATTGGGTTACCGGAATAAAGACATTCGATCTGCTTAGCAACATCTTCACAAAATTCTAAGCTGGGGAATAACTCATTTCTGCGATTCCACAGATCCGTTCCATTTAGCACTTCTAATGTGAGACGATTCCTAATCCATTCATTATGTTCTCTTACATGTTCAATACTACTTGCATGAATCACACTTTCTGTTTTAGTAATTAATTCATCATTATCATCGACTGATGTTACTTCCAGTTCTAATCTGCTACAGTTCCATTCAGGCTCAGACATCAAGCTGACTACAAGCGCATTAAACACAAAAGCATATTGAAGTCCAATAGCTTGTTTTCCCTGATATATAACTTCTATTTCTGGAGCGGCAATATCTGGTAATGGTGGGTCATTTTTGTCTTGAAGAGCTTTGAGAAATCTTCGCGTTTCTAAATCTACATCTGGATCGTTGCGCCACTGAATTACACGATAATCCTCTGCAAGTAACAAGTATTGAAAATCGCTTTTAGCGCGCAGCTTTCTTTTGACACCTGATGCTGGTTTCACTGCACGTATAGTGTCAATTAAGTTGCTCATCCATTGTCTTGCAGTGGCAATATCAGAAGCAGGAGTTTTTAGGGAAATTTCATTAAAAACTATTTCCAAATCCATTTTTACTCTTGCACTGGTTCTAACAAAGCTTCCAAACTTTTATCCCACTCATCAAAGAATCCGTCAGGCCATTTATCAATTCTTCCATTACGATTGATACGTGGTGAAACTACTTCAGTCAAAGCCAATCCTTCTTTTTCTCGTCGTTGAAAGTAGTGTAGTTGCACATCATTGCAATCAATTTTTCCGCCATGAACTGCTAGACGAATTCCATTCAAAACATGGTCGCTATGGGTTTCTATCAACACCTGAACACCGCAACTGGCTGCAAGTGCCAACAACTCTCCCATTTTTGCTTGCCCTTTGGGATGGAGATGGGCTTCTGGATTTTCTATGAGAATCATTGTACCTGGTTCGGATGCTAGAGCTGCAACAATAATCGGCAAAGTGTATGTAATTCCAAAGCCAACATTTGTGGCACGGTAGGGATTGCTGTCTCCGTAAAAGTATTGCAAACTTATCAAATCCCTACTTGAATTTGGTGTAATTTTTAGGCGCGTACCAGGGCTAATTTCTCTCATCCACGCTTCAACTTGGTCTATCAAATCCATTGATTTTGCCTGCGGGTAGCGGAGGTTTGAATTGGGAATAACTTTGCGCCCATGTACTAAAAGAAAGTGTGGTGTATACTCACCTCTAGTGCCGATTTGCCCAAGTCGTCGCACTTGATAATCTGACATTTCATTAGATGGACGAGGCCCAATCCTTTCGGCTTGGAGGTAATGAAACTTTTGACTAAAAATATTTGATTTATATACATCGTAATTAGTTGGCTCTGCATCAATATTTAATACATCTACGTCCAGTAAACCCACTGTTTCGCGTACATCCACATCTAGGTTGTACGTGAAACGCCATTGCGCCTCTATGTTATTTTCACTCCACGCAATATCAAAACCAAGATATTCTTTTGTCGTCCCCTCGTGGAACGCATCTTGAGCAGTACCAATGCAAATCAAATCTCCATTCAATGCCAATCCTGTTTTTGGCAATAATCCCTGTTGGTAAGATTGACGCAGCAGCAGTAGCGACTGTAGCACTGAAGATTTACCAGTGCTGTTAATGCCAGAAAGCAAAGTTAGCGGTCTAAATTGAAGTCCCTGATTTGTAAAAGGTTTAAAATTTATCAAACGCAAATTACTTATCATTGTAGAACTTCCTGGATAATTTTTTCAATTGTTATAAATCGATATTCTACCTTGTTCGCCGCCTGAGAAATAGATGCCAAAAATTCTTTGTCGCTATCTACAGATTTTTTAAATCTCTCAATTAACTTTGATTTTCTGCTTTTCAATATTTGAATTTCTTGCTCGCTAAGCTGACTTAGATTTACTGACCAAGATTCAAATAGTGCTTTATTCAACGGATATTTTTTCTTTCTGTTTTTAGATAGTTTACGAAATGCATCATCCCCGAATAGATCAAACGCAGCAATCATAGCTTTTTTAAAATTATTATCAATCCGGTCTAATTCGGATTCTGACAGACGATTAGCCTTAAATAAGGCTTGACTTAAAAATGAATCTCTATTCCCATCATAATCTTTGTAAGAGGTAAGTGTAAAAGCTAAGAAACCAAGTATAAATTCTCGGTCATCCATCCGCTTCTTTTTCGAGTCACTAAGATCGACAACTTGCTGAAATTCTTGATATTTAGCAAGCTTAGCCAAAAATTGGGATGCTTTACCAGGATTGAGCGCATGGCGTAACTCTTGGGGCGATAGAGGTGTTCCACCCGTGTTAATTCGTTTAAAAATATTGTATTTTACCTCATCAGGTGTGCCTTTTTCAATCAGATAAACTGTCACCTGAGTCTCTTCAATACGACGCTGGTATCTGCGCTCCAGCTGATCGTAAGTTTTCCCTTCAAGGTCTGTAAGATACTCTAGTCCACTTAGTCTAAGCCTCTTGTCGCTGCGATCGCTAATAAAGTGTTTGAGGGCAGATAGCCGCTGTAATCCATCTACAACTAACCATTTATCTTCATTAGTTGCGTCTATGTAAAAAGCTGGTAGCGGAATCCGAATCAGAATAGATTCAATTAATCGGCTTTTAACATCAGGCTTCCATATGTCTGCCTGACGCTGAAAATCAGGTGCTAAATCAAGCGCTTCCTCATCAATTCGTCTCAGTAATTGTTCAATAGTTGGTTCCCTGGTAACAATGTTAATTTTGTCCGGGTCATACCGGAACGTAGCTTTTTCGTATTGGTCTTGATCGTTCTCTTCTTCTTCTAAAATGTCATCTTCTGGTAATTCTGTGTAATCGTTCTTTAACTGTGTCATAGCAAATACTCCTTGACCTCATCACCCATTGTGTAACCTGCTGGGAATGCCTGTAGCGGCTACATCAGTAAATTAGGGTCTTCTGAGATGGCATAGTTGCATTGTAATATTTTGTGGGGCTAATCAGATCTACTCGTCAGGCTGCGATCGCTCCTACCCCTAGCGATTGCCGAACTTACCCAACACCTCCAGATGTAGTGCCAACAACGAAGGGATTGGGTTTTCCCGTAGTTGAGGCGATCGTAAAACCTGATAAATCATTCTTAGGTTGAGTTGAGCCAAGCGAAACCCAACCTAAGAATGATTCAATAAATTTATCACCCTAAGTACAGAAGAGGCTCTACCGCGAAGAAAGTAAAATTCCATCCAATTTTATTGCCCGGTTTTAGGTTTGAGTGCTAACAACATTTGCATCTCGCTGGTAGATGCATCTGGTTGCATGGCGGTGGCACCAATACCCCGAATCGAGTTGAGAATAGCGTTTGCTTCTAGCGGTACGGAATTCTTTTGTTCCGCTGGTAAGGTGCGATTAATCGCAGACATGGCTTTCTCTACATCTAGGTAAAAGTAGCCTGCGTTTGGTTTGGGTAAAGTACCGGCGATCGCTTTAAAAGATTCGCTATTTTCTAAAGGATTCGCATTGCTGGCGATCGCATCAAAAATAAGGCTACCAATTGCTATTAAAAGGGAATTATCATCTAGCCAACCATAACCCAACCAAGCTCCTTGTTGCGGAATTGTCCATTCTGTTACGGTTTTACCTCCAACTTGTCTTTGATTGATGGCGATCGAATTATCCCTGGTGGCGAGAGCGTTTAGTTTATTTAAAGTTGCTTCTGCGGTTTGGCGAGCGCTTGTTTTCAACACCACCGCTCCCCCCGCACCAATTGGCGCTAAAATTCCTTCGTTAGATGCGATCGCTCCCACTGCAAATTCGCCATCCATCCAGCCAAAAATATCTCGATCCAGGTCAAGTTCGGTAGCGGTTTTTACTTGCAGCCGCATTTGCTCTAGTTGTTGCTGAAGTTGAGGATTCTTGTTTGATTGCTCTGCTACGGTTGACCAAACTTTGTTAATCCCATGTCCGCTGATTAAAGCAATGGTTTCTAGGGGAAATTGATCGACTATCTTGCCCGGAATGGGTTTGTATTCGATTAAAGTTGCCGATGGGTTTAATCTCCCAATTGCTTTCATCCTTACGCCTACATTATCAATCCCTACCCCCATAGCAAAAGACTTTAATTGGTTGATAGATTCGGGAGGCAATTGGGAAAATTCCGGATTGTTTGCCATGTATTGCCGTACCAAATTACCGTAATCTGGTATATAAATTTGAGCAATCGAGTTCGGCAGATTCACGCCCTTGTCAAGCATTGCTTTCGCTTCGGTTTTATTGGCGAATGAAGGTTCGCCTTTAAAGGTATCAATGGCAAGTTCAACAGATTTTCGTTGCGGCGAGAACACTACATGGTCGCTTAAGAAAGCCGTGTAGGTTTTATCAGTACTCCCTGTATCTTCCTGGATTTTGACGCCTTTGTAGTCGGTTTCTTTGATTTTTACCCCAGATTGAGACTTCATCTTATTAGCAAAGTTAAAGGCGCTAATCTTGTCTTTAATTCCCACTACAACCAGGTAATTGGGTTGTGATGGCGCTTCAGGGGTACTGGGTGGCAGAACTGCGAACATGATACTGCCGAGCCACGGCTGCACATCTTTGGCATAATCAATTTTGGAGTCGGTAAAGGCTTGCTGGTTGAAGTTAGCAAGACCTTTAGCGATCGCATTTTGAGCTTCAGGGGTACCAAACTGCTGCAATTTCGACCAAGTTTGCGGATCTGTGGAGATATAACCTGTCATTAATGCTTCATCTGGAACCACTTTAGCACTCGCTAGGGGAGCGGTCGCATCGCTAAAAGCACCTTTCAAGTAAAGGTAGCCTGCCGCACCTCCTGCGATCAGAAGAGTAGCACCAATACCAATAGGAATTAGCAGATTTGATTTTTTTGCAGACATCGTTGATAGCCTCAAGTTTCTCAGGAACTAGCGGTTGATAAACTGAACAAAAAATTTAACCTTAACAGTAACTTTCCTCCTTGATGCAACCTTTGGAGTTAGGGAGAGGTTAAGCTTCGCGTTTGGCAAACCGTCGCTGGTGCATCCGCGCAGAAAATTTCCTTGTGCCAAACTTGGAACTAATGGAAAACTTCTGCTATAATCCTCAACGAATCACTACAAAAAAGCGCCCGCAATTACAGACGCTGCTCATGCCAGCAATAAATCAAGCGATATGCCTCGCTTCGCTTCGCGAACGCTCCCCACCCACCCCCCACCGCCAAAATCCCCCTATTATCTACCACACGGTATATAAGACCACCAAACATATGCGTCCGCAGAATGACGAGATTGCTCCCCCAAGCTTTTTAGGATGTGATTAACAAATCAAATACTTTGAGGATGGGAGTTTAGTTATGTCAGAGAAAAGCAAGCCCGAGAAAAGCAAGCGCGGCTTTGCGTCAATGGATGAAGAAAAGCAACGGGAAATCGCCAGCAAGGGTGGTAAAGCTGCCCACGAAAAAGGTACCGCCCACGAGTTCACTCCCGAAGAAGCTAGAGAAGCTGGTCGCAAGGGTGGCGAAGCGGTCAGCCAAGACCGCGAACACATGTCTGAAATTGGTCGCAAAGGTGGCGAAAGCAGCCGCAAAAAAAGCGAATAACCAATTCGGTAATGGGTAATAGGTAATTGGTTTTTTTACCCATTACTTAAAGCCTTGAAATAAATTTCAGACTGTAGTAGCACGGCATTGTATAACTTTTTGGTAGAAATCAAAAGTTATGCTGCGCCGTGCTACTACAAAATCTATTAAATGTGGCTCCACGAAATATCCCGTTAAACTTGCCCCTATGTTCCCTACATCCAGAAATTTATCAACCAACCTGCAAGCTCAAACCATTACCAATTACCCATTACCAATTACCCATTACCCAATAAAAAAGCGCCCATAATTCCAGGCGCTGCTAAATGCGGGGATGAAAATTTTTACCTAACCCAAAGCTTCCGCACCAGCTACCACTTCCAGGAGTTCCTGAGTAATAGCAGCTTGTCGAGCTTTGTTATAAGACAGGGTGAGCGTACCAATTAATTCCTTAGCATTTTCGCTGGCGTTGTTCATCGCTGTCATCCGCGCCGCGAGTTCGCTAGCCGCAGATTCTTGCAATGCCCGCAGTAACTGGTTATTCAGATACAGCGGTAACAGCGCATCCAGAATTTGCACTGGATTTTGCTCGAACAGCATGTCTTGCGGTAAACTACGCACTTGACTGGTAACTTTTTCCCGCTCTACTTGAAAATTACCGCCTCTTGTGGTAAGGCGGAAAATTTCATCATCTGTATTCAAACCTTGCGGATCGAGGGGTAGCAGGGTTTGAATTACGGGGCGAGAACTGATCAGCGAGACAAACTTGGTATAAACCAACTCAACCCGATCCACGCTTTCCGAGAGGAACAAAGACAGCAGTTCGTCAGCAATTTTGGAAGCTTCCCCTGCTGTGGGAATTTGTTCTAGTCCCGTAAAGCTGGCATCGATCGGTTGCTCGCGACGTTGGAAGTATTGTGAGGCTTTGCGCCCGACAATCACGAATTTGTAGTCAATGCCTTCAGCTTTGAGTTCCTTGGCGCGGGTTTCGGCACGACGGATAACGTTACTGTTATAACCGCCGCACAAACCGCGATCGCCTGAAATTACCAGTATTCCCACTGACTTGACTTCCCGCTGTTTCAGCAAAGGCAAGTTGGCTTCTTCAAACCGCAGACGGGTTTGCAAACCGTACAATACTTGAGCCAAAGCATCGGCAAACGGGCGCGTGGCGATGACTTGCTCTTGGGCGCGACGCACTTTAGCCGCCGCCACTAGGCGCATCGCTTCGGTGATTTTTTTGGTGTTTTTGACCGACTTGATGCGATCGCGAATTGATTTTAAATTAGGCATAATTCTTTGGTAATTGCTAATTAAGTTTGTAGTAGGCGATGTCAGCGCCTACTACAAACCCATCCCTAAACGGCTGCCAAGAATGTCTTCTTGTATTCCGTTAGCGCTTCCTTGAGCAAGGTTTCAGCTTCGGGGGTGAGGTCTTTCTTCTCCCGAATCGTGTTAACGTAGTCCGCCTTACTGGTCTTCAAATACTCCCGCAGACCTTTGGTAAAGCTGGTGACTTTATTAACCGGAATGTCATCCAAGTAGCCATTCAAACCTGCGTATACCAATGCCACTTGCTCGTAAACCCCTAGAGGCGAGTATTGCGGCTGTTTCAGCAGTTCGCGCAAGCGCTGACCGCGTGCCAGCTGGTCTTGGGTAGTTTTATCCAAGTCAGAAGCGAATTGGGCGAATGCTGCCAAGTCGTCAAACTGTGCCAATTCCAGCTTCAACTTACCAGCGACTTTCTTCATCGCTTTGGTTTGCGCTGCCGAACCCACGCGGGATACCGAGATACCAGGGTTAATCGCCGGACGCAAGCCAGAGTTGAATAAGTCGGTGGTCAAGAAGATCTGACCGTCAGTGATCGAGATCACGTTGGTGGGAATGTATGCCGAAACGTCACCCGCTTGGGTTTCAATTACTGGCAGTGCGGTCATGCTACCGCCGCCGAGTTCGTCGCTTAATTTAGCGGCGCGTTCCAACAAGCGCGAGTGAATGTAGAATACGTCCCCAGGATAAGCTTCCCGTCCGGGAGGACGACGCAGCAGCAAGGACATTTGGCGATAGGCTGCAGCTTGCTTGGACAAGTCGTCGTAAATTACCAGAGTGTGGCGACCTTTGTACATGAAGTACTCAGCGATCGTCGCACCAGTGTAAGGCGCGAAGAACTGAAGCGTTGCCGGGTCGTTAGCGTTTGCTGCCACTACAATGGTGTAAGCCATTGCGCCGCCTTGTTCGAGTTTGTTAACTACGTTGGCGACGGTGGAAGCTTTTTGACCGATGGCGACGTAAACGCAGACGACGTTTTCTTCTTTTTGGTTGAGGATGGTGTCAACGGCGATCGAGGTTTTGCCGGTTTGACGGTCACCGATAATCAATTCCCGCTGACCCCGTCCGATGGGAATCATCGCGTCGATAGCGGTAATCCCGGTTTGCATTGGTTCGCAAACCGATTTGCGCGCTACAATACCGGGTGCCATCGATTCGAGCAAACGGGTTTCGCCGGTGTTGATATCGCCTTTACCATCGATGGGGCGACCCAGCGCGTCTACTACGCGACCGATCAATGCTTCCCCTACGGGTACTTGAGCAATTTTACCCGTGGCTTTAACGCTGCTGCCTTCTTGAATCGTGCGACCGTCGCCCATCAACACGGCACCGACGTTATCTTGTTCCAGGTTCAGCACCATGCCAACTGTGCCGTCTTCAAAATCCAGCAATTCCCCTGACATTGCCTTATCGAGGCCGTAAATCCGGGCAATGCCGTCGCCAACTTGCAATACAGTACCAACGTTTGATACTTCAACTTTTTGGTCGTATTGCTCGATTTGCTGGCGAATAATGCTGCTAATTTCGTCTGGTCTGATGCTGATCATGTTAGTTTTCAGTTGTTAATGGTTATTAGTTATTAGTTATTAGTCATGAATTGCGATTGCTAATAACTACTAACTCAAGCGCAAAGAAATGCGGCGCAGTTGTCCCCGCAAACTAGCATCTACAATTTGGGAGCCTACTTTGATGATGACGCCCCCAATTAAATCGGGGTCGGTTTTGAGATCCAAGTCTACCGATCTAGCACCCGTCATTGCCATCACTTTTTCCCGCACTGCATTCTGTTGCTCTTCGCTCAATGCAACTGCTGAGGTTACTTCTGCCAAAACTGCCTGATTTAGTTTCCGCAACAGCGCTAAGTACTGCTTGGCAATTCCTTCTAGAAACAGAATGCGACGCCGGTCTACAAGCAGCCTTAAAAAGTTGACCATGAGTGGGTTTACACCGCTCACTATTTGCTCCAATACTGCTTTTTTGTTCTCTGCTGCTATGAGGGGACTGGCTAGAAAATCGCGCAATTCTGGTGAATTCTCTAATAAATTCAACAATTCGCGCATATCATTGCCAAACGGTTCGGCAAGGTTGTGTGCTTGCGCTACAGACATCAGCGCTTCTGCATATGGCTCTACAACTTCAGCCATTACTGCACTATCTTTCACGATTAACCTCCTAATAGCGCGATGCTGCGGTCAACTAACTGTTGTTGGCGACCTTCGTCGAGTTCGTTTCTCAGTTGGGACTCGACTTGCTGCAATGCCATTCTAGTGACTCGCTGCCGCAGTTCGGCGATCGCTCGCTCTCTTGCCGTTTCCATATCTTGTCCCGCTGACTCGCGCAAGCGTTCGATATCTTTTGTTGCCTGCGCTAAAATTGCTTCCCTGGCTGCTTTAGCGTCTTCTTCTGCTTTGCGGCGAATTTTTTCAGCTTCTGCTTGCGCTTGAGCTAATTTCTGTTGCCAATCCGCTAAAGATTCTTGTGCTGTTTTCAGGCGTTGCTCTGCATCTGTTATGGCTTCTTCAATTTTGCTTCGGCGATCGCTTAGAACGTTTCCTAAAAACCCCCGCCCAAAGTAAACCAACACGCCGATTACAATTGACAGGTTAATCAGGTTGGTTTCTAAAATATCGAAGTTTATACCGAAACCACCTTCCGCTGCTTCTGCCGCCGCCTCTGCCGTTCCCAGCAAAATAAAAGTGAGCATCCTACTGTTCCATCACGCGCGATTGATGCAGTTGTCAGCGTTCAATGGTAATTGGTCAATTGTAATTGAGCAATCCATTACCAATTACGCATCACCCATTACCAAAAAACTCTTGACAACTAACTTACTTGAAGAAGTTTGTCTAAAATTTGGCGGCTGAGGGCATCTACTTGCTGCTCTAGCTGTTGCAGAGCTTGTTGCTTTTGCTCCTCGATTTCTCTTGCCGCCTTTTCTCTTTCTGCCTGAGCCTCTTGTTGAGCTTGAGCGATTTGCCCTGCACCAATTTTCTGTGCATCCGCCTGAGCATCAGCAATTACTTTTTGAGCTTGTCGGCGAGCTGCCGCTAGTTCTTCTTCGTATTGCTTCGCTAACCTTTCGGCTTTTGACAGGCGTTCGCTAGCATCTAGTTGATTGTTGCGGATGTAATTATCGCGCTCGTCGAGTGCCTTGGTCAGCGGTTTGTAAAATACTACATTCAACACCGCTGCCAATATCAGAAACTGCACTGCCATCAATGGCAAGGTTGCATCAAAATCAAACATTTTTTTCTCTCCCCTTGCACTTTTCGTAATGTAGAGAAGTTACATTTTTCGTAATTTAGAGACGTTACATGTAACGTCTCTACACAACGATGTGCAACGTCTCTACACGACCGAACAATCCTATGAAAAGGGGTTAGCAAACAGCAGCACTAGAGCAATAACCAGGCCGTAAATGGTAAGAGATTCCATGAACGCCAGAGTTAACAGAAGCGTACCGCGAATTTTACCTTCTGCTTCAGGTTGACGGGCAATCCCTTCTACTGCTTGACCTGCGGCGTTACCTTGACCGATGCCAGGGCCGATTGCAGCCAAACCAATTGCCAGAGCAGCAGCCAGAACTGAAGCAGCAGAAACCAATGGATCCATGATGATTCTCTTCCCTTTCGTACTAGATGAACTACTTAGAATTTTGAGGTTCTCCATTTTAGATTTTAGATTTAAACGGGCATCTAAAATCTAAACTCCTCAAATTAATCGTGATGCTCGTCGCCACCGTGTCCTTCCATCGCCTCGTGTATGTAGGCTGCTGCGAGGGTAGCAAATACCAACGCTTGAATTGCACTGGTAAATAAACCTAGCAGCATTACTGGCAAAGGTACGAATAGAGGCACTAACAGCACTAATACTGCCACCACCAATTCATCTGCCAGAATGTTCCCAAATAGACGGAAGCTCAGGGATAGGGGCTTGGTGAAATCTTCTAAAATCGCGATGGGTAATAAAACTGGCGTTGGTTCGACATACTTAGCAAAGTAGCCCAAACCCCGCTTGCTAAATCCGGCATAAAAATACGCCAAAGACGTTAGCAAAGCCAGCGCGACTGTGGTATTGATGTCATTGGTTGGTGCTGCTAATTCCCCTTCTGGGAGTTTGATTAACTTCCAGGGCAGCAGGGCACCCGACCAATTGGAGACGAAGATGAACAAAAACAAAGTGCCAATAAACGGCACCCAGGGGCGATATTCTTTCTCACCGAGTTGGTTTCTTGCCAAATCTCTGATAAATTCCAGGGCGTATTCCATCAAATTTTGGATGCCGCCAGGAATTCTTTGGATACTCCGAGTCGCTGCTAATGAAGCAATTATCAGCAATCCGGCAACAAACCACGTGGTGAGAAAAACCTGCCCGTGGACTTTGAGATTTCCCAGATGCCAGTAGAAATGTTTACCCACTTCCAAGCTGGCCAGGGGAAGATAATTGAAGGCGTTTAAAACACTGAGCATTTTTCCGATGTGGTTGTTTACTCAGAGAGCTAGGTTTTGGAGGCGTCGAAGATCCCCTAACCCAAATTAATCGGGCTAGGACTGAAGTGTTCTCAGCATGTAGACGATGATCGCGGCTTTATATGTCAGAAAACCCAAAAAAATTGGCATAATCTGTAGCTGATTCCACTGGGATGCTACTATAATCAACCCAATGAAGAGAGCAAAGCGCGTTTTACTCAGCTTCGCACTTTGGTTGCTCAGCCGCTCAACATCTTTCCCCAACATTCTCAAGTAAACCACACCTGTGCACGCCCCAATCAAATAATTCAGGGCAATGTTAAGGTTGTAAAACATCCATACAGAGAAAAAAATTATCCCTGTCAAGGCCAGTGTGGCTGTAAACAACTCTTTTTGCAGGCCATAGAATTCCTGCATCGATTGGCTTGTTGGCGATTCGGGCGCATCGGTTTGAGAACCCTGCTCCGATTCACGGGTGGGTTCCTGAGATTCGGATGACTGAGTCACGTGACGAGAGTACAAGTCCTGCTAGAGGGCTTTGCTTTTCTGTGCCAAATTAATCATATCACGGTTGAGTAACAATACTTAAAAAATAATTAAACCTGTTAGGGGTATAGGGCATTGTTAAGTGAGATTAATCAATAGATCTCTGGCATAAGTAGGGGCACGGCATTATACAATGTTTTGGTTTTTACCAAAATTTATGCGAATGCATAAGTAGGGGCACGGCATTATACAATGTTTTGGTTTTTACCAAAATTTATTTGACGCCGTGCTACTACATGGAATGGGAATGGATAAATTTTTTCAGCGCCAAACACAAGGCATAAAGGCTGAATCTTGGCAAGAGGGAGATGCTG
The DNA here is from genome assembly GCF_041929235.1 of Microseira sp. BLCC-F43. NCBI lineage: Bacteria > Bacillati > Cyanobacteriota > Cyanophyceae > Aerosakkonematales > Aerosakkonemataceae > Microseira > Microseira sp. BLCC-F43. The sequence continues at coordinate 16,359 of NZ_JBHFNP010000149.1, read as the reverse complement.
TTTTAGAGGCTTGAATTAAGCTGGAGTTAGCAAAATTAGCTGTTGATTGACGAGACTTCGCACGCCTTCGACTCCTATCTCTACCTCAGCTAAAATCTCGTTAACCGTTCGCTGCATAGCCGAGTTACCATCGCAAGCTTGTAGAAACTTAAATTCTGTTTCCGATAGCTTGACGATCTGGTAATCATGGTTAAACAAGGATTGGCTAGGCCATCCTTCCATACAAGGGTTACGTGAAGGAATTGCTGCCAAAAGTGCCTCATCCGATGACCAGTCTGCTTTAGGCAAGGGAGGGCGACTCAAGAAAAACTCGTAATGGCTGAAGTTTTCCGGGTCTAATAATTCAATTAAACGATAGACTTCGCGAGGGCTCAACTTCTCGGCGCGTGCCATTAATTCCGGATTTTTCCCCAAAAGTCGCTCTAATTGCCAATTTTTCGGATTAGAAAACCCGACAAAATCCAAACCCGACGCATCAATTAATTCAAACAGCGTGTCAATGTTGTAGTCAATTTCCTGGGGATGAACGTACATATCGGCAAAACATTCATCCCGGTGATTTTCCAACGACCAACGCTCTTTTTCCCGCTTGACAATTCTATTATTTTCTGGTAATGCAGCAAAGATTTGTCTTCCGACTTGGACGCCATCGCGATAATCGCCGCGTTGGGTGTTTTGCAGCAGAGCGATCGCTTTCTGCATCAGTTGAATTTCCCAGCGTCCCAACTCTCCATATACAAAGATATGCATCAATCCCCCAGGCGCTAACTTACTCGCCAGCGCTTGAATTCCCCGTTTCGGGTCGGCTAGGTGATGCAGCACCCCGACGCAGTTAATTAGATCGAATTCACCCGGCAACTGTCCCGCATCGTACAAGCTGAGGTGATGGAACTCGACGCGATTTGCCCCCGACATCTGACAGCGCTGTTTTGCTACATCCAACGCCCCCGAACTTAGATCGATGGCTACAACTTGAGCATGGGGATTGAGGTGAACCAGGTATTCAGTGCCGACACCCGTGCCGCACCCAGCATCCAAAATGCGGATATCCTGCTTTTGGGGCGAAAGCCCGGTGCAGAAACTATAAGCCGTCTGCCAATTCCAGCGCCAATTGTAGCCCGGAGGCGGACTATCGAGCAGCGGTTCTGGGGGAAACGGGTAGGTATCGTAAAGCCGCTGAACGGCGGAACTTATGTCTGGATCGGTTTTCATCGCGAATTAAGGCTAATGGCTAATGGCTAATGGCTAATGGGTTATCGTGGATGTTTGCCGACCAGAGGGATGCCCCATGACCAATGACCTATTACCCCAGAAAGTTACAAAACTTATCAAGATTCTCAGGTAAATAGTCGCCATCCAGTATGATTACATACGAAAGAGCCAATCAGGGTTCGATACACTTTTTAACAAATGAGTGTGAAGATCCCGAAAAGTTTTAATCTATAAGCTGAGCTGATAAACCCAAAGGTGGCTCGCGCTCGCTGGCTGTTACAAGCTGCTCTTCAGGCAAACCAACCCTTGGGTTTGGAATCTCAGTCATACCCCGCTCAAGCTTAAGGCAGAAACGATTCTATAAGGGAGCTTTAGGAATTCAATGAGTGTTAAGGCAAGTGGTGGAAGCTCAGTTGCGCGCCCGCAACTATATCAAACTGTAGCCGTAGCTACCATTTCCCAAGCAGAACAACAAGACCGCTTCTTGGAAAGCGGGGAACTGAAAGAACTGGAAAGCTATTTCCGTTCCGGTGCTAAGCGTTTAGAAATCGCTGAAACCCTCACCAAAAATTCGGAAATCATCGTATCCCGTGCTGCCAACCGGATTTTCGTCGGTGGGTCGCCGATGGCATTCTTAGAAAAGCCAACGGAACAACCCGTCATGACGATGGCGGGAACAGCCCTGGACACGAAAGAAGGGATGAAGCTGGGAACCGTTACCTACGTCGATACGAAAGGCGGCTTCTTAGAAGGATTGCGAGGTTTATTTGCCTCTGCCGGAGGCGGCCCTGCCCCCGCTGGTTTTAGGCCGATTAACGTAGCGCGGTACGGCCCAGCCAACATGACCAAATCCCTACGGGATTTAAGCTGGTTTTTGCGCTACGCGACCTATGCAATCGTGGCAGGCGACCCGAACATTATCGCCGTCAACACGCGCGGTTTGCGGGAAATTATTGAAAATGCTTGCTCTGGCGAAGCTACCATCGTGGCGCTGCAAGAAATGAAAGCCGCAGCTTTGTCCTATTTCCGTCAAGATGCGGCAGGGGCAGCCGTTGTCAGCGAGTACATGGACTTGCTGATTACCGAATTTAAAGGCCCAACGCCCGCGAACAAAGTGCGGCAGCGTCCTAGCAGCGACCAACAAGGTCTGGAACTGCCTCAAATTTACTTCAACGCGGCAGAGCGGCGGCCTAAGTTTGTGATGAAACCAGGACTTTCTGCCAAAGAAAAGCAAGAAGTCGTCAAAGCAGCTTACCGGCAAGTATTTGAACGGGACATCACCCGCGCCTACAGCCTGGGTATTTCCGACCTAGAAAGTAAGGTGAAAAACTGCGATATCTCGATGAAGGAATTTATCCGCCGCTTGGGTAAATCTCCGCTTTATCGCAAAAACTTTTTTGAACCCTACATTAACAGTCGCGCCCTAGAACTGGCTTTCCGTCACTTCCTGGGACGCGGCCCCAGTAGCCGCGAGGAAGTACAAAAATACTTTTCCATCGTTTCTAATGGCGGTTTAGCAGCCTTGGTAGATGCCTTGGTTGATTCCCAAGAATACTCGGATTACTTTGGGGAAGAAACCGTACCCTACATCCGGGGTCTGGGTCAAGAAGCCCAAGAATGCCGTAACTGGGGGCCGCAACAAGACCTGTTTAACTACAGCGCTCCCTTCCGGAAAGTACCCCAGTTCATCACCACATTTGCGGCATACGATCGCCCGCTACCCGACCAACACCCCTACGGGTCCGGCAACGACCCGTTGGAAATTCAATTTGGCGCGATTTTCCCGAAAGAAACCCGCAATCCCAGCGCCAGTCCCGCTCCTTTTGGCAAGGATACCCGCCGCATCTTGATCGCCCGCGGCCCCGGTATTAACAGCCAAGTTAGCAATCCAGGGGCGCGGGGCGTAGCACCTGGTACGCTCGGCCCGAAAGTGTTTAAGTTGGATCAGCTGCCCAGCTTCAGCATGGAAGTGAAGGGCAGCGGGTTCTTATCAGCAGGACGCCGTACTGTATCTAACAAGGGTCTCAGTGTTAAATACGGCGAAAGCTCTACCCAAGCAATTATCCGAGCCGCTTACCTGCAAGTATTCGGTCGCGATGTTTACGAAGGTCAGCGCCTCTCGGTACCAGAAATCAAGCTGGAAAACGGCGATATCACCATGCGCGAATTTATCCGCGCTTTGGCGAAGTCGGATACTTTCCGCAAAATGTACTGGACGCCGCTGTACGTGTGTAAAGCAATCGAATACATCCACCGGCGGTTGTTGGGACGTCCTACCTACGGGCGGCAAGAAATTAACTCCTACTTTGACCTCTGTGCCAAGAAAGGCTTATACGCCTTAATTGACGCCATCATCGACAGCGTGGAATACGCTGAGGCGTTTGGGGAAGATACAGTTCCCTACGAGCGCTATCTAACTCCAGGTGGGGTGGCACTGCGTAATCTCCGCGTTGGCAGCATCGCCGAAAAGGGAGCTAAGGTCGAGAAACAAGAAACACCGCGGTTTGTCGAACTGGGTACACCTTCAGAAACGCGGACAGAACCAGATGTTCAGTTCCGCATCGGTCAAGGGGTGAGCAAGCAGCGCGAACAAACCAAGACGTTCAAGCTGACTACGACTAGCGATAAGGTAGCAGTACAAAATCTAATTCGGGCAGCTTACCGGCAAATCTTCGAGCGGGATATTGAACCCTACATCATCAAGAACGAATTCAGCGCCCTGGAAAGTAAGCTAAGCAACGGTGAAATCAACCTGAAAGAATTCATCGAAGCTTTGGGTGGATCGAACCTTTATATTAAGGAGTTCTACACTCCCTACCCCAACACCAAGGTGATCGAACTCGGTACCAAACACTTCTTGGGTCGAGCGCCAAAAGACCAGGCAGAAATCCGCAAGTACAACCAGATTCTGGCTTCTGGCGGGATCCGCGCCTTTGTCAACGCGATGGTCAACAGCGTGGAGTATACCCAGTTGTTCGGCGAAGATACGGTTCCCTATCGTCGCTTCCCAACCCTGCCAGCTGCTAACTTCCCGAATAGTGAAAAGCTGTATAACCAGCTAACCAAGCAGAATGCTGACTTGGTAGTACCCAGCTTCGAGCCAGTTTCGTCGCGCATGGATAATACCAAGATGCCCATGATGGCGAAAACAATGGCAGATATGGCAGCGCACGCCAAGATTGCTAATGGGTCCCTGGTAGACGTGGGTCGTTCCTCCAGCAGTGCAGCATATGCGGAAGCGCCTGTAGCAGGACGCCATAAACCAGCTCGCATTTATCGGCTAACTTCAGGTGCAAATCTGGTGGAAACCGAACAGGCGATCGCCGCAATATACTGTCAGGTGCTGGATATCTATAGCAGCGAAATTCCCCAAGAGTTCCGTCGCTTAGATCTGGAAAGCCAACTCCAGCGCGAAGAAATCTCGGTGCGGGAATTTGTCCGCGCTTTAGCCAGTTCGGAAATCTATACCCAGCGCTTCTTTACCGCTTATCCCAATACCAAGACGGTAGAATTCCTGTTCCGCCATCTCCTGGGACGCGCACCGGCAACCCAAGCCGAGATCCGGCAATACAATCAGATCCTGAGCCAGTATGGGCTAAAAGCGGCTGTAGACGCGATGATCGATAGCCCTGAGTATGCTCACTACTTTGGTGATGATGTGGTGCCTTACAACCGCTTCCCCTCGCTACCAACGGGTAACTACCTGGGCAGCGTCAAACAGTAAGCGATCCCTCGTAGTAGCACGGCATGAATCAACTTTGTCCCTCAATCCAAGGTTGTTACACGCCGTGCTACTAAAGAAATCCCAGGCGATCGCAGTAACAATCTTTACAGCCTTATCTCCTCGAAAGGGGATAAGGCAATTTCTGTTGCTATACCAAGTCAACGACGCTCGTAGTAGCACGGCATCAGTAAACTTGGCACTAAATCGAAGCTTGTTGAACGCCGTGCTACTACAGAAAACCCAAGGGCGCGCGGTAATAATCTTTACAACCAGTTCTGCAGGTTTAGGGTTCGGGCAACCACACTTGTAGTAGCACGGCATCAGTAAACTTGGGTTCTGAGTCGAAATTTGTTGGACGCCGTGCCCCTACTTCCAACTGTGCTGCATTTGTATCCAACAATCCCGGCGATACATACCCATTCTGGTTAATTCGCTTGCCAATCTGAGTCGTTTTGTTACAAAATATTACAGAAACAGTAAAAATGTGAACCTAATACCGCAAAATATTTGCGGAAGATAGCTGTGTTTGAGACCGGAGCGACTTCTAATTTCCGCAAAAAGTTGAAGAATGCTGAAGCAAACTCATAAGAGTTTGGCTGAGGTATTGATTCGATTTGGAAGTTGGAACGCTTGAGGATACAGACTCAGTAATCAAGTTGCAAGCAGCCAGTTTACAAATCCTGGTTTATTTTTTTGGAGGAATCGTTTAATGAGTATCGTCACGAAGTCCATCGTGAATGCCGATGCTGAAGCCCGCTACCTCAGCCCCGGTGAATTAGATCGGATCAAAAACTTCGTTACCTCTGGCGACCGCCGCGTTCGCATTGCCCAAGTTCTGACCGAATCTCGGGAACGCATCGTCAAGCAAGCTGGCGACCAATTGTTCCAAAAGCGTCCCGATGTAGTTTCTCCTGGTGGAAACGCTTACGGTGAAGAAATGACCGCCACCTGCCTGCGCGACTTGGATTACTACCTGCGCCTGATCACCTACGGAGTTGTTTCTGGTGACGTAACTCCCATCGAAGAAATCGGTATCGTGGGCGTGCGCGAAATGTACAAGTCGCTGGGTACCCCCATCGAAGCCGTTGCAGAAGGCGTCCGCGCCATGAAGAGTGTCGCTACCTCGCTGCTGTCTGCTGATGACGCTGCTGAAGCTGGCTCTTACTTCGACTACGTGATCGGCGCTATGTCATAGTCTGGGACGAAATATTCCCAAATTTAGCTGACATTCAGACTGGTGAAATAAGGAAACAAGAATCATGCAAGACGCCATTACCGCTGTTATTAACTCCTCCGACGTTCAAGGCAAGTACTTGGACAGCTCTGCACTCGACAAGCTGAAAGCTTACTTCTCCACCGGCGAACTGCGCGTACGCGCCGCTACCGCAATTAGCGCCAACGCAGCTGCAATCGTTAAGGAAGCTGTTGCTAAATCCCTGCTGTACTCTGACATCACCCGTCCCGGTGGTAACATGTACACCACCCGTCGCTATGCTGCTTGCATCCGCGACTTGGACTACTACCTGCGCTATGCTACCTACGCTATGCTGGCTGGCGACCCATCCATCCTCGATGAGCGCGTTCTCAACGGTTTGAAGGAAACCTACAACTCCTTGGGCGTTCCCGTTGCTGCTACCGTGCAAGCAATCCAAGCAATGAAAGAAGTTACCGCTAGCCTCGTAGGCGCTGATGCTGGTAAGGAAATGGGCGTTTACTTCGACTACATCTGCTCTGGCTTGAGCTAGACAATCAATACTGAGTGGTGAGTTGTGAGTGGTGAGTTCAGCTCAAAACTCAAAATTCAAAACTCTCTAAAAGGCATGGTCTGGGAAGTCTAGAGTCAGTGCTAGAGCGTTAAATGCTTGTCTAACTTATCGGATAAGTTTTAGCGGCTGGTATTGACTCTAGACTCCCAGACCTTGGTCTATCAAGGTAAGAAGATATTATTCAATTCGGGAGGAAATAAACGATGCGGATGTTTAAGGTAACGGCCTGCGTTCCCAGCCAAACTCGGATTCGGACTCAGCGCGAGTTGCAAAACACCTATTTTACCAAACTGGTTCCCTACGATAACTGGTTTCGCGAACAGCAACGGATTATGAAAATGGGTGGCAAAATCATCAAGGTTGAACTGGCTACCGGCAAGAAGGACGTAAATACCGGCTTGCTATAATTCCAGAACATAAACACAACAAAATGCCGTCTTTCACCTTGGGGCTGTTCGGTCACGAGGTGAAAGGCGGCAAAGTTTTGGTACACTCCTTTTGGAGTCAGATGCTTGAACCTAGTGAATTTACGCTCCTTTATTCCTTTTTTCGATCCCTCGGTTCAGGAATGGTCGCTAGAACCGCGTTTGTTGCGTTGGCTGACATTCCTGTGGCTATTTGTGGGATTGGTGGTTTTGTTCTCGGCTTCTTATCCCGTCGCCGATACCAATTTTGCCGATGGTCTGTACTACTTTAAGCGCCAAGTTCTTTGGGGCATCGTTGGACTGCTGGCATTTAGCATGATTGTGAATACCCCTTTGCGCTATCTGTTGGGGATGGCGCATTGGTGGGTGATGATACTTTTAGGCTTAATTTTAGCTACTCTCGTTCCCGGCTTGGGAACGACAGCGGGTGGCGCGACTCGTTGGTTATCTATAGGGCCGATTCCGATTCAACCTTCTGAGTTAATTAAACCTTTCCTAGTGCTGCAAAGTGCAAAAGTTTTCGGTAACTGGGATAGATTAAGTTGGTCAGTCCGCTTAAGCTGGCTGGGTGTTTTTGGGCTGATGCTAGTGGGTATTCTGCTGCAACCAAATTTGAGTACGACGGCATTCTGCGGCATGACGATTTGGCTGATAGCGCTAGCAGCTGGATTACCTTATTTATACTTGGGAGGAACGGCTTTTGCTGGGATACTTCTAGCCACTATTAGTATCAGCTTGCAAAGCTATCAGCGGCGGCGGATTATGTCTTTTACGAACCCCTGGGCTGATGCGATGGGTGATGGTTATCAGTTGGTTCAAAGTTTGCTGGCAATTGGTTCTGGTGGGACTTGGGGTAGTGGATTTGGGCTATCTCAACAAAAGTTATTTTATCTCCCAATTCAGTATACGGATTTTATTTTTGCTGTATTTGCAGAAGAATTTGGCTTTGTAGGCTGCTTGCTGTTGCTGTTGCTATTAATGGCCTACGCGACACTGGCATTAATTGTTGCGATGAAGGCGCAAAATATTTTGCACCGACTTGTGGCAATTGGTGTGATGATTTTGATGGTGGGACAGTCGCTGTTGAATATTGGCGTGGCGGCTGGTGTGCTTCCGACAACGGGTTTGCCGCTACCGTTGTTTAGTTATGGTGGTAATTCGATGATTGCTAGTTTGGTAGCTGCTGCGTTATTGATTCGGGTGGCGAGAGAAAGTAGCGAAGCTGAGGTGTTGCCTTTGCAGGATGCTAAACCTAAGACACAACGAAGACGCCGGGGTGCGACTCGCTCTTAATCCTGGAAATAGAACTAATAAGCTCCTACGCATTTAAATCCAATAAAGAGGCGGGCAATACGTCCCACCCCACAAGAAGAAGGGAAAATTTGACTCTCAAATTAGGTGCTCCCGCAGCTTATCTTTGATATCATGTTTGTTTGCTTCGGCATCCCACCCACGGGGCGGGTTTATAAAGACAATTTGCCTTGGCTCAAAGACGACTGGTAAAACCCGCCCCTACAACATCAAAAATTATACACAATATTTGCTACCCGACATGATATGGCCCGTTAAAGTAAAGGTACGATCGTTACAACAGTTTTTAAATTCATTGATCGATAGCTTTATTAATGAAATGGATAGCTAGTTTGAGGTTTTGAGTTTTTCGCTGGGTTTGGCTGCAATTTGGGTTGAAAAAATTGAAAAAAGAACCAAGCATTGAAGAGGATAATTGCAGCGATCGCAAAAACCTTAAATCCCATCCCAGCGGTTTGCTGTTTCAGTGGTTCTCCATTAATTATCTGTATTAATTCCTGGCGGCTCCGATTTGCTTCGTACCAAAATGCACACCAAAATGTAAATAATACTACAATCGGCATTCCTAAAAACAACAAAGGTTCAAATGTCACATCTCCTGACATCGCTCCAGACAGAAAAATCGGGATCGTGGCGCCGTACCATACCAAGAACCAAAAAATTAAAAAAGCGGTGACCAAAGGATGCAACCTCATCGTCACGCTAATGACTGTTCGATTCGGTAAGGACTCAAATCGCCCCCGGATATTGGGTAAAAATGAGTTGCGGTAGTGTATAATGCGATTGAGATCAAATCCAGTGCTATCGAGCCTGCCTTCATAAGGCGCATGGTTGCGAGAAAAATACGATCGAAATGCCTTTGGAGCTTCGATTTGAGCCTCTAGCCTCTTGATTACATCGGAAAGTGAATCTTGGGTTTGAATGGTAAAGCTATCGTAGGGTAAGAGTTGCATGAGTAGGTATTCCTCTAATAGGTGCAGAGCAGGTGAGATTCCCTTGCTACTCTTTTCACTACAGATTTGAAGATTAAGTTTCCATATTTACCTATCTTTTACAGCGGATTGTTTTCCTCGTCTTGGTACAGCCTTTTGGCTCTTGGTGTGCAGGCAGCATTAATCCTGCTTATACACCAAGGTGTAGCTCATCCGACTGCAATCCGCTGTAATTTATTTCCATTCTCACGATCGCGCGATACGTGCTGACGCACACGCGCAAGCGATCGCACCGCTCTTTCTATACCAATTTAAATTTTTTAATCATCGCATTCCCAATTGTATATAACACTACTAAAATCTAAATTTTTTAACGCAGATTCTTGAATAAAAAAGTGACATACACCGCCAATCCAGTTAATACTTACCACCTGATTAAAATCTTCATATATCTGAAACAAAAGAAGAATATATGGCTCTCGGTCGCTTTCCGGCTGATTAGCTTCTGGTCTAGGATCAAATGGTTGCACTGTATTATGATATCCACCTATTTTATGACCTATATCATCTGATATCTTTTTATACTCATGTCTAATTCGAGCGTTATTTATATATAAATCCTCAAATTCTTGACCTAAAAGCTTTTTAAATCGATAGTCATAACGGTTAATTGGCGCGGACTTTTTAGTAAAGTGCAAACTGCAACATCCAGCGACTGGGAAAAATTCAGTTTCCGGGAAAAAATCATAATTGGTTACGATATTTTTTACATTTAAATCTGGTTTATTAAAATACACTACTTGAAAAACATCTTCTACATTAGGAGCAGGAGATGAACCTAATAACTCATCGTCAGGAATATAAAACTGCAAGATTCCTTCGTTAGGAAAACCTTCTAAATTCGGAACTTCTGTAAAGTTAATTTGCGCCAGCTAAAATAAATAATCGCCATTGGGGTTTTTAGGATATTCAAATCCTTTAGGTAAATAGGGCAAGCCACCAAATTTACTTTGCCACCAGCTAACCTGGTCATTATTTTCAATTTTAATTTCAATGTAAGGTTTGAGGGTAGCCTCAATTCGGTGGCGAAACTTTTCTAATTCCCTTGAGAGTGGAACTTCTAATTTGTAGTTCATTTATCCCAATATTTCACCTTAATTCTTGAGCAAAAATATGGAGCTATCGCACTCCTGACCCAGCGCAATCGCCATCATAAACCTACTCCTTCAGTAGTAGATAATACAACTGCCCCGTCCAACCGATCACGCCAGCGCGATCGCCCGCCACTTCACCAGTCCCCATAAAATAATCTACACGTCCTGGCCCGCGAATCGCACTGCCAGTATCTTGATCCAACACGTAGCGACTCACCAAACGCTGTTCCATTTTTCCTTTAACGGCGGTAGGAAAGGGAACTCGCGTGTGTATTAACGCTAAAGCACCTGGAGGCATTAAAGATTTATCGGTGGCAATAGATCGCTCTGCTGTCACCGGCACTTGTATGCTACCCATAGCAGGCGCACCGTGGGTTTCTCGGAAAAAGATAAAGCGATTGTTGCGCGGAATATAATTACTCAACTCGAAAGGATTGCGGCGGAAAAAGTCGATCAGTACGGGTAAAGTTAACCCATCCAAAGGCAATTTCCCATCGCCAGCAATTTGTCGCCCGACGCTGGTATAAGGGAAATCCGTACCGCCGTCATAGCCCACGGTCATCGTGGTACCATCGGTTAGTTTTAGTTGCGCCGAACCTTGGATTTGGACTAAAAATGCTTCTAAGCGATCGCGCAACCAAACCAATTCCAACCCGCGTAACATTCCATTTCCGCTTAACCCATCTCTTCCTTCTAGCTGTACCCGCGTCGGATGAGGTTTGCGCCAGCTTTCCATATTCGCTGGTTGTCGATATAGTGGATAGCGAAACTCTGGGGTGGGAACGCGACTGGCTTCATAAATCGGTTCGTAGTATCCAGTAAAAAAGACGTTTCCTTGACCGTCTCTACCCACAGATTTGTAGAATACAAATTCCTGCTTGACAGATTCCCTTAATTGTGCTGGAGATTCCGATGCCAGCAGGAGTTCGCGGAAGCGGAGGAGGGAACGCAAGATGCGATCGCGGGTAATTCCCCGTACCGGATAATTGCGGTAAACTTGGGCAGCTCTGGGCGTTTGCAGAAAGGTGATACTGTTGTCGATGGAGGTGATGAGCGAGCGCTGATCGCCCGGTTCGCCGTCACGCCCCCAAAGTTGATCGTCCAATCCCAGGGATTCCGCCGCGACGTTGATTTGCTCAGTACTGACGAGTCGCAGCGGTACAGACAAAACGGGTAAAGTAACGGTGCCCAGGGCAATACCCAGACCAAGGGTTAAAGAAGCTAGAGTTTTAATCATTCTACGTATGAACGGTCGATACTGCTTGTAAAAACTGGTTCTACGCGAATTGCCAGAATACTCGATGGACGCACGACCATATATTCTCCCTGAATATTCTTAATCGGGACATTAATAAAGTCGTCCGACCCAGACTTGGGTACTAATTCGCCACTGTACCACTTTTGGAAATCTTGAATAGTCGGAAACCGCACTTCTTCTCGATGACCGCCATTGATCAGTAGGTGTACAGCATATTCGCTAGGTTTGGGCATAACTGGATTTTTATAATTGACTGCACGGAAAACATTATGCGGCGATTGGGTTCAAAACGCGCGATTGATTTCTCATCGGGTCATGGCGTTCCCACGCAGAGCATGGGAACGAGGGTCATGGGGCAGGTTGGGAACTAGGGGAGAGTATATTACTTTTTCATCCCCTTGTCTTCCCCATCTCTCTGACGCCGATTAGCGATTAGCGATGAGCGATTAGCAATTAGAACAAGTTATACCTTGCCAGTTGAGCTTCCAGGGCTTTAGGCAGCATTTTATCGAGTTCTGCTGCGTTTTTAAACGATAGCCGTTGATAATTGGGCAAATCAAACGGAAATTGCCCGGTTAAGTCGGGGCGTTCCATCTGCGCCAGCAATATTTGCTCGGTGCGCTTGCATTGTAGGGCATATCCCAGTTCGATGCAGACTTGGGGACCCGGAATTAGCTGGGTAGTCTCCTTGCCTGCCAAACTGGTGATCGGCGTAGTGTCGGCTATCATTAACAGACTTTTGCGGATTTTCCGCATTTGCGTGCTGTTGAGTCGAATCGGGGCATCCGTTGGTCGGTGGGATTCTTCTAATATTAGAGGCACGCGCGATCGCTTGTTCAACTTCTCCAACGTTTTTTGCAGTCCCTCCCGCAACGCCTCGCTTGCAGCAGCATACTCATTTTGGTAGCAAAAGAAAATTATTGGCTCCAAATTCGCCATCACCGTCTGCTTGGTGAAATAAATCTCGTGACTGCTCAAGTCTATGTTCGAGATTGCATAGCCGCCGCTACCTTCGATGTAAAATTCTACCGTCTCCCCTTCTAGGTAGCGTTGAAACCAAGCTGAGGCTTTTACTTCGTGACTGTCTTCTAAAAAGTCCGCTCGCAAACCGGATTTCAGCAAACTATTTTTGCTCAGGCGCAGGTCGTGGGGACGTTTTTCTAATTCTTTCAGTGGTTCGTATTGCTGGAGATACCAGGCTCGCAGGGCAATGATTGCCATGATCTGTTATTTACACGCTCTCAAACACAACAACACCCAAGCTTCTACTCCTTGAGTGATTTCCTCTCATTGTTATATCCTAGTTGGAGCCGCTCCGATTTAGCAATTCTCGTTTCTCGGTTGCTTTACTCCCTTAGCCAACATCTGAGGAAATATCAATTTTCGCGTTGGGTGTTGTTGTGTTTGGTTACAGACATATTTGAATTAAACAGCTCTTTTTACCTCTTTACTTTTTGTGGACTTGGCTGTTTTGTCTGCCAGAAGCTTTATCAGCTTCGATTATTAATTTATCACTACCTATGTTAGACATCAAGCCTTTGAAACTAAACTTTACGTTTCTGATTTCCAGCCTGCTTTACTTCATCAGGACTTACGCAATACCAGGCCATAAACCCGGTTTCTTCGTTGATCTATGCTTCCTCAACCAACAATTTTTCGTATAAACCGGGAACTTGCGCTTAATTCCTATTCATAAAGTTTAGCGGGTCTTGTAGGCAAGACCCGCTCTCAACTTCCATTTCACAATACAACAACATCCACCTCTGACTTGTTGAGCGATTTCCTCCTAATTTTGGTTAAGTCTATCTAGAGTTGCAACTAGCAAAAACTTTTTCACAAAGTTCATTCATCTCAGTTGCCTTACTCCCTATCCACCATTTTAGGAAATATCAACTTTCATTCCGGTAGTTATTGTTTTCGCAATAGACAGATTCAAATGAAACAGCTTTTTTTTCCTCTTAACTAAACTACACTTGGCTTTGGCTGTTTTATCTGCCATAGAAGCTTTTCTTTGCTTCTATGCTTAATTTATCACCGCTTTATTTGGTTAGCAAGCATTTGAAACTAAACTTTACTATTTTTGGCTGCTATTATTCGCTTACCTATGGATTAAATTTATAAAAACCCTTGCTGCGTCAGCTAGATACTGTTAAGCTTGCTACCTGATGCACCGTTGAACAAGTTTGAGTAAATGCTCAGATTATGTTAAAAAAAGTTGCGATAGGCGATAAATATAACAAGGCATGGTAGAAAGCTGAGAGAGGGCTCGCCCAAACCCAAACTTGTAGGGTGAGTTAACGCAGTGTAACGCACGACTCGCCCTCAAACTTGTAGGGTGAGTTAACGCAGTGTAACGCACGACTCGCCCTCAAACTTGTAGGGTGAGTTAACGCAGTGTAACGCACCAGTCTCCGAGGGTGGGTGAGGAATCGATAGGTAAAAACTCACGCACCCTACACTCGCTCATGACTGATGACGATTCGCAAAATCGATAATGCCAAAATGACCAAAAATAAGACTAACCCGATAGTGCAGGCATAGCTAATTTCTAAATTTTGGAAAGCCTGTTCGTAGAGGTAGTATACAACTGTCTTAGAACTATTGCGCGGCCCACCTTGAGTCATGATGTAAACTTCTTCAAAAACTTTGGTGGCAGATATAGCAGAAATCACCGCTACTAAAAACATATACGGTTTCATCAACGGCACGGTAATATCCCAATGTTTGCGAATACCATCCGAACCATCCATCGCCGCCGCTTCATAAAGTTCATCGGGGATGGATTGCAACCCGGCTAAATAAACTACCATGTAATAACCCAATCCTTTCCATATTGTTACAGCCATGACGCTATAAATTGCCCAATTGGGACTGGTCAACCAAGGAATACCAGTTTTAAAGCCAAATTGTGCTAGCAATTGATTCAGCAAACCGTTTTCAGCATAAAGCCATTTCCAGGCAATTCCAGCTACAACCATTGAAATGACGACGGGTGTATAAAAAGCCGCCCGAAACCAGTTTATTCCACGGAGTTTACGATTAACTAAAATTGCGATTAAGAGGGGTGCAATAACCAAAATCGGTACAACGCCGATTAGATATAACAGCGTATTTCCTAGGGTTTTCCAAAAAACGCGGTCATTCCACAAACGCTGAAAATTAGCCAAACCTACCCATTCGGGAGATTGAGAGAGGTCATAACGAGTAAAACTGAGGTAAAAAGCTTGCAAAGCAGGCCAAAATACAGTTAAACCTAAAACGAGTAAAGCAGGTAGTAAAAATAGGTAAGGCGTGAATCGCCGTTGCAGGGGAAGCCAATCTTTCCGTAACAAATTTTGCATAGGTTAAAAGCAATTGATTGATGCAAACATTACCTGTCAAACCCACTCCTACGAGTTTCCTAATGCCCACTTACTTGCAATTGGCATTCGCCATCCTGTACCGAAGGCGCGATCGGTAATTTTTAATCCTGGGGGTGCTTGGCGTCGTTTAAATTCGGCGCGGGTTACTAATTTTACTACTTTATCTACTACTATTGAATCGTGTCCGGCGGCAACTATTTGGGCGGGGGATTGGTGTTGTTGAATAAAGCGTTGCAAAATATCGTCGAGGATGTCGTAAGGCGGCAGGGAATCTTGGTCTGTTTGTCCGGGTTTTAGTTCGGCACTGGGTGCTTTGGTGATGATATTTTGAGGAATAATGTCGCTTTCTGCTTTGCTATTTAACCAGCGACAAAGCGAGTAGACCCGCGTTTTGGGTACGTCGGCGATCGCTGCCAATCCCCCATTCATATCCCCATACAACGTACAGTACCCAACTGCCATTTCTGACTTGTTCCCCGTCGAGATTAATAGGTGTCCAAATTTGTTAGCGATCGCCATTAATAAATTTCCCCGAATCCGCGATTGAATGTTCTCCTCTGCAATACCAAATGATGTACCGGCGAACAGCGGTTCTAAGGTTTTGTCGTAAACTTGCATTAAATCCCCAATCGGTAAAATCTGCGTTTGTATGCCCAAATTTTCCGCTAATTTAAGCGCATCTTTTACCGAATGATCCGAACTGTAGGGGGAAGGCATGAGGACACCCAAGACATTTTCTTTACCGATGGCGGCGGATGCGATCGCAGCTACCAATGCCGAATCTATCCCCCCACTCAATCCCAGCACAATTTTACCAAAACCGCACTTGCGGACATAATCTCCCACGCCCAATACAAGTGCGTTCCAGATTTCTTCATCCTCGCATTCTGGTAAAGGCGCAATCGATTTTAGCTGTTGCCTTCCCCCCTTTTGAAGGGGGGGCAGGGGGGGATCTGATTTTGGATTATTATTTAGCGGTTGCCTCCCCCCCTTTGCCAGGGGGGGCAGGGGGGGATCCGATTGTGGATGATGATTTAGCGGTTGCATCCCCCCCTTGTGAAGGGGGGGCAGGGGGGGATCTGATTTTGGATGATGATTTAGCGGTTGCATCCCCCCCTTGTGAAGGGGGGGCAGGGGGGGATCCGATTGTGGATGATTGCTTAGGGGTGGCATCCCCCCCTTTTGAAGGGGGGGCAGGGGGGGATCCGAGTGTGG